>JARRLM010000118.1:0-5780 GCA_037386985.1 Acidobacteriota bacterium
TCTATGGAGCGGACACAATATATCAAACATACAACATACCGGTTGGGGTTGTGGAGCCACCATCCGAGCTTGTAGTTACGCAAATAGAACCAGAAGAAATCACGATCACATTATCGGGTCAGCGAAGGTTCTTCTTCCTTTCAAATGAAGATGATGTAAAACTGATTCTCAAGCCCTGGCAATTAAAAAGAGGTGCAACACCCATCACACTTTCAAGCTCGAATTTCACCATGCCTGAGGGATGGACATACGAAAGCGTCGAACCCAGAGTAATAACAATAACATTGGCATCCAAGAATCAGACTGAAAGCAAATAATGAAAGGCAATGCCTGTGGTTGATAAAGAAGCGTTGTTACTTATTGTTCAGAAGTACTTTGAAAAGAAACGCCTGCCGTGGCTTCATGTGAACTTGGACACCGCTTTTCTTGCTGCCGCAGTGGGTTGCTCTATTAAAACGAATATTTCATTTTTAATCCTGCTCTTATTGCTGAATAATGTTTATAACAATAGTAACAATTACATTCTCTGAGGAGACCGTTCGCTGATTCCAATCTTTTCGCTTTCTTTAAACCAGCTGGAATGCGATCAAAGGTTCCATGAAAAGTATTAAGTCTTTGAGAGAAACTCTGACCTTTATTCTTGCCGGTGGACAAGGGGAGAGACTGTATCCTTTGACGAGGGATAGAAGCAAACCGTCAGTCCCCTTCGGTGGTCACTATCGAATTATTGACTTTTCCCTTTCAAATTGCGTTAATTCAGGACTCATGCGTATTTTTGTCCTCGCGCAATACAGGAGCCTGTCTCTTGATCGCCACCTGAAATGGAGTTGGAATATCTTCTCAAGAGCGGCCGGGGAATTCCTGTTTACGGTTCCCCCGCAGTTTCGAACGACCGATTGCTGGTACAGAGGCACGGCCGATGCCGTCTTCCAGAATATCGATATCCTACATCAATGGAAACCGTCGCGTGTCCTGATCCTTTCCGGTGATCACATATACAAGATGGATTACGGAAGGATGATCGAGGCCCATATGCAGAGCGGAGCGTCTGTTACGGTGGCGACTGCAGACTGTGATAGAGCAACCGCCAGTCGCATGGGTGTTTTGGAGATCGACGACCACAACCGGGTCCTGAGCTTCGAAGAAAAACCTGAGAGTCCGAAGCCTATCCCCGATAAGCCTGATTTATCCAGGGTGAACATGGGAGTGTATATTTTTGAAACCGAAACGCTATGTAAGGCTGTGACGGACGATTCTCAGCATGACAGCAACCACGATTTCGGAAGGAATATTATTCCAAGCCTGATTCAAGACGGGAAGGTTCATGCCTACCCCTTCATTGATGAGAACCGCAAGGAAGTAAATTACTGGAGGGATATCGGAACGTTGGATTCATACTATGAAGCGAGCATGGATCTGATACGGACGAATCCTCTATTTAACCTTTATGATACATCCTTTCCCGTTCTGAGTTTTACCGAACTCCGCCCGCCTGTGAAGACAGTTTTCGCCGGAGAACAAGAAAATCGTATGGGTGTTGCGCTCGATTCGCTTCTCTGTAATGGCTGTATTGTTAGCGGCGGTCGTGTGGAGCGGTCTATTCTATCTCCGGATGTCCGTATCAATTCCTACTCGTTGGTGCAGGACTCGATCCTGTTCGACAGGGTGGATGTAGGACGCAATGCGCGAATACGTAAGGCCATCATCGACAAGGATGTAAAAATCCCTCCCGGTTTTTCGATCGGTTATGACCTTAAACAGGATGCGGAGCGTTTCACGGTCACCGACAGTGGTATTGTTGTTATTCCAAAGGGTGAACGGATCAGTTAAATACCATTTTTGTATAGATAGGGCCTTTATTCTGACGAATACATCCTTCATGTAACAAGCAAAAGAGGAATCCTTATTCGCGAGAGTGGGAGTCTGGGCGACTTCGCTTACAGCAAAGCGACCGATACCTTATTGGAATTTAAACCTCCGGCATCGTCAGGTCCGGCGGTGCGATGATGCTCACATTCATTCGAAGCATTGCATCATGGATCGCTTTCGTATGCGTTCCGGCAACCATAATGTGATGGATCCCTGCAATATCTTGAAGGAAACGGTTGACGTCCTTAATTTTCACTTCCGCCCTATTCGAGCAGAACTTGCGCATTTTTTCCATTCCTGCAGGAGCGTTTTCGAACGAAGGGGTCGCTTTATCGTTAACGCCCGGTTGAATTCTTCCCGGCCATAACACAAAATTTTTCAGGTCCTTGCTGAATCCTCCCATAGTTATATCCAGACCTACAGGGAATTCCATTTCCGCCACCACGCCTCTCCCCATACCGTGATAGTCCCGAAGGGTATACGGCAGCTGGGCAGAACCGGGACCCAAGAGTTTTATAGGTGCGACACAATGGCGAAGAACGGTCGTGGATGCCTGGGTATTCACTGAAGAAACATTGCATACATAGGAAGGCCGCCGACTGATCTCCTGCAGCAGCATGGAGGAAAGCATCATACACACATCGGCTTCGCATGGGGCTGATACGCCTTCGTCTCTCAATCTTGTAAATGCAAGGCAGGGGGTTGGTATCGATGTATCGCGGCCGAAGGAGTAACTCAAACAGTCTATGGAAATTGAGGACAGTCCTTCCTGATCTACAATGGATCGCAATCCTACATATAGTTTGGATGAAGCAAGGATCGCCTCATCTGAAGGCTCGACGATATTTGTTGATTCCTTTTTCCACCTCTCCATTTCCTTCCTGGCGGCTGCTCCATCAACGCCTTCCATGAGCGGTTTCAGCTCTTCAATGGGCCGGTATTTTATCCGGACGCCCGTATGCTTATAGACGTAATCCTCACTGAGGTTGGGCGCCGGTACACTGGTGGAACGAAACGGATTGCCGAAAATGAGCGCGCGCTTGCCTTCGAGAACCCTTGGGGCTGCGAGAATCTTAATCAGTTCGATGGCACGCTCTTCTGAATTGGCGACAAGGGCGTTGGTGCCTTTCAGCCGAAAAGCCGCCGCAAGATCCGTTTCCAGCATGATCAGATCAACGTTGGCGGGGAGAAGTATTACAGGAATATCCAGAGTGCCTATGCCTTCGGCTATATGCCTGGAGGACTGGCCTATTCCCGGGAGGCGCATAAGAATAATATCCGGATTATTGCTCTGAATGGTTTTTAGAACATCCTGCGGCTTTTGAAAATCGACCTTCATTGGAGATACGTGAATATCGTATTGCCGGATTGACTGGATCGACTCCACAAACTTTTCGTACCTTTCCGGAGTATCGGTCAGAAAAAGCAGATTTCTATTCCTTCCTTCCAGGCTTGGTTTTGATCCGCCCGTAAGGCTTGTCTGTGCAAGGCTTGTAACGGGTAAAGCGGCAGCCATGCTCGCAAAAGTGGTTGCTTTGATAAAATCACGTCTCCTGACGTTGAATCCTTTCCGGTTGTTCCCCATCTTTACTTCCCCCATTTCAATACTTCTATGTGTCTATCCCCATTTATGTCAAATTCGACATTCACTCCGGGATTCGCATAGCAAGTGATGCACGAGATTTCAATAATCGACAGCCATACTTATTAGTTCTTCGCGATTATAGTGGATTGATTCAGACATGGACAGTCGAATTTAAATCAGTTGGAAGCCTGACGATTGAGCCGAAGCGGTTTTTATGAAGTATGGTGTGCCGTAAGCCTCAGAAATAAAGGCCTTTGGGGACGACGTTTTTGTCCGAATAAAAAATAAACGCGCGTTAAGTTTTTCCGATATATCCAGTCACCTTGAGATACATAGCCCGATCATGGTAATGGAAGTCTTGATTACCGAACTTCAGTAATATCCGCGCTGTTTCCCTCAGTCTGATTCATATTTTGCTGTGTGACCATAGCGCCGAAAGCCGATATCAACTTTCCTAATCCTTCGGTATTGAAGCTCGTACGGGTTCTTAATGTGCCGTTTTTCATTTCGAACTGTGAGGATATTTTGCCGAGGTTATCGAGCAGCGCAACCGACGATTGCTCCGTTGGCAGCAGGGACTGAATATCCCCGAGCAGCGCCGACAGGTCCAGAGTGAACCGGCCGGTAGGACCGCTGGCAGGCGAGCGGACCAGGCTGCGCGTTCCATTGATAAATTCTCCTATTTTAGCGTCGTCGGAAGCCATGAACAGCAGGTCGTTTATTGCAGCCATGCGCATTTCCAGTGCCAGGTTGTCGAATGGATTTCCACCCTTGCTGTTTGGTGTAACAATGTTCATTTTCACGCCCATTACTTTCAAGCCAGCCACGCTGCTGTCCGGTGTGCGTTCGAACAACATTGTTTGCGGTTCGCCCGGTTGCCCGGTTGCCAGTTCCGATATTGATTTTCCGTAGCGTTCCAACCAGGGCAGGTAGCTGTCTCGGATGAATGCCTCCCCGTCAATTCCCGGCTGCAGGACGGCAATGAATTCCATAGCGAATCCGTCGGAAGTTAAGTTTATGCCGCCGGCCATTTCTCCGGTGAAGCATTCAGTCATTTTTGCCATTTCATCGATGTTGATATCGAGACCAAGCTGGCTATAGATTGTGCCAAGATAGGATCCTACAAGATCCATTGTGCCGGAAACGTTATAAGCCCGTGTATGATACTGTATGGCCGTTTCGATCGGGTAATCCATTAACCGGGTCTCTCCTCCGGTGTCTCTCAGGATACCCGCAAGGGTCGTGTCGGGCAGGGCCTCTATATCCATAAGCAGAGCAAGTACGTCTTTGGAGATATCAATGCCGAACCGAAATATATCCGCCTGTTTTACGATCCTCAGCATCGCGTCGATTATGGCTTGAACGTCCTGAGGTGAGAACTCGGATGGAAGTGTGCCATCCGGTTGAGACTCTTCCATTTTTAGCAGAGCAGGAGCGATTTGGGCTTCGGCCATTTCCACCAGTCGGGCGACGGCGGCTTCCAAGACAATGCTACCTGCTGCGGGTGTGCTGGAAGCTTGGACCAGGGTGTTTTCAACGGCCGGGCTTATGGCAAATTGCGGTTGCGGCGGCATGACGGTTAAATAATAATCGTTGCCGGCAATAGCGCTGTAGGTTTTCTGAAAATCAGGATTCGGTGTATGGAAAGGGATGAAAATAACCGGATGAGTTTGACCTGCCTGAGAAACCAGCCCGGCTACAATTGAGCGTTCGGGATCAATCCAGGCTGTTCCGAAAAGCATCATGCGTATCCTGTTTATTTGTTCTTCCGCGTTGGATCCTGGGGTGGACGGCATCAGACTCTGGGCGTTGCTCAGCAGCTTTTCGATATCCGGGATCTTAATCAGCAGAATCGGGCTTTGATCGGATACCTCCTGTGCGCCTGTTTTCGGGACGTAACCTGCAGTAAACCCCGCTATAAGGCATACAGTCAGAAACTTCATCAATGTTGTTTTCATTATTCCCCCCGATGTATTATTTGTCAGAAGCCACCCTCATATAACCCGGGCGATACAGGACTGTAGCAGATTTACTCTTCACGCGCACGTCCAGTTCGTGCCAGCCTTCCTCCGATACTCCTTCCGGCGTATAGGCTAGAAGGTATCGATAGCGGAACTCCTTGATAGCGTCGAGAAATGCAGAGGCGAGATCTCCGGTAGACTCGACTTCAAACAAATTCCCGCCTGTTAACGATGTGAGATCGTTTAGAAATGATTTTTTCGGCCTGCGCTGAGTGGAAATGGCATAAACGACTGAATTGTTGCGTTTGGCTGTTTCCAGCACCATTTCGCCGGTCAGCCAGCTGAATGTATCCCTTCCGTCGCTG
>JARRLM010000119.1:0-5777 GCA_037386985.1 Acidobacteriota bacterium
GCTATGATTGGCGAGGAACTTGCGGTCGCTACTATAATGATCGCCGGGGTTTTTATGCCGGTATCGGCACAAACCCCGAAACTTACAGGTTCGAAATCCAGCAAAACGATTCCGATCGAAACCTCAGCGCCCCAGCCGGAGGTCCGGCCCGCCTATTCTGTTGAAAAAGGGCAGATCCAGAAGGACCTGGTTCTCACCGGAGAATTGAAGGCGGAGCATTCCCTCACTTTCGAGGCCCCCGATATCCGGAGCAGTTCCTCCAATATGGTGACTTATATGGCACCCGAGGGCGCTCAAATAAGGAAAGGTGAATTGATTATCGAATTTGATGATTCTTCCCTGTTGAGCAATCTGTCGGAAGCGGAACGAACCCTGGATGAGACTCTTTTAAACATCGAGAAAAAGAAGATGGACCTGGAAGCCCAGCGTAGCGACCTGTTGAACTCTATCGCCCAGGCGGAATCCTCGCTGAAGCAGGACGAATTATACGGCAGAATCAACAAGGAACTCCTGCCTGCCAATACCTTCCAGAAGTATCAGTTAAACCTGGAGAAATCGAAACTGTCTCTTGAGAAGGCGAAGGAGCAGTTAGACAATTTCGAACAAAGCTACGAATCGGAGCTGTCCCTTGTAGAGATTAACCGCTCCCAGGCGGAAATAAACCTCAAGAAGATCAGGAGCGATATGGCGTTACTAAAGGTTTACGCTCCCCAGGACGGCATTTTGATCTACGGAGACAACTGGGCCAGTAATCGAAAAATTCAGGTCGGGGACACCAATTTCGGAGGGATGGAAGGTGCCCGCCTGCCCGATCTTTCCAGTATACAGGTGATCGGCTATGTCTACGACACCGAGTACGGCTCCATCGCTCCCGATACGCGCTGCACGGTCCGCTTTGATGCGCTGCCCGATTTTCAGACCGGCGGCAGAATCGTTTCCCGGACGAATGTTGCGAGCCGTAAGGGTTTTGCCACGGAACAGAAGGTGTTTCAGATAACCGTGAAGCTCGACAAAATAGATCCAAAGATTATGAAACCCGGCATGACAGCCCGCATCGACATCCCGATCATTCTGGCCCGGGATGCGTTGAGCGTTCCGCGCGAATACCTCGGGACCGACTCCAGGGGCGGCTTCTTTGTGCTCGCGGGACTGGATAACAAGGATGCCAATGAACAGCCTGTGACGATTGGTGCCGTTGGAGACCGCATGGTGGAAATCGTTTCCGGCTTGTCTCTGGGCGACTCACTGTTGCCACTGAATTAGTGTTGCGGAGGAATTGAAATGACGTCCCGTAAATGGATTATTCTGATTGTTGTTGTCCTGATCATCGCGGCGGGCACCTATTGGATGCTGCATTCGAGCAATGCTTCCGCAAATATCAGCGACAATAAAGATGTGATACCCGTGCAGCGCATCGACTTCCCCCTGATCGTCGAAGCTTCGGGAACTCTCGAGGCCCTGAACACCGTCGATGTCACCCCGCCGCAGGTCGGCCGGGAAAGGCGGTTCACATTAACGCGCCTTGTTGAGGAGGGGAAGCAGGTGACCGAAGGCGATTTCCTGATGGAGTTCGATTCCTCGCAAATTGACGAGCGTCTAAGGGACGAGATCGTGCGTTTTCAACGGGTTCAGGAGAACCGCCAGCAACGGCGCGCCGATTCGGATCTCCAGCTCAAGAACCAGCGGTTGTCGCTGGAACAGGCAAAGACCGATCTGGAGAAGCTGGAAATCAAGATGGCTTCCCAGGTGGACCTGGTGAGCGGCATCGAGGTTGAGCAGACCCGCATACAGCTGGATGCAGCAAGGAGGCAGGTCGCTTTTCTTGAAAACAAGCTGGACTACCAGACCAAGAGCAGCCAGTTGGATCTTCAGATCCTGCGCAGCAATGAGCGCTACTACCGGAATCGAATCGACGAATATCTGGATGCCATGGATGCGATGGTGGTTCGCGCTCCTGTTGCCGGTGTGGTGATATACAAACGGGACTGGGACAATGAGGCCGTAGAAGTCGGAGACGATGTTTTCGGCATGATGCCGGTGATTGAGATCCCCGACCTGTCCACCATCCGTGCAAGGGTTCAGGTCGATGAGATCGATTCCGGCAGGATCGAAGAGGGGCAGGAAGCGACGATTGCGGTCGACGCCGCCCGGAACCGTTCCATAGGTGGAAATGTCGCAAACATTGGAACGATTTTAAAACAGGCCAGCTTCGACCGGCCGCAGAAAGTCTGCGACGTCTATATTAATATCGATACCGAGGATACCGGCAATTTGCGTCCCGGCATGAGTCTTAAGGCGACCATTAAAGTTGGCGAGTATTCCGACGCTTTGGTGATTCCGCTTTCAAGCATTCAGGAAAGAAACGGCCGGTCTTTTGTTCAGATCCTGAATCCGGAATCCAAATCTTTTGAATGGCGGGAGGTTACCCTGCGTACGAATGATGGCCGCAACGCGGTTGTCGAATCCGGATTGGATGGCGATGAAAACATTCGCATTAAACCCAGAGTTTGAGGTGGCTTATGAAATATACCGGCGAAGATGACAAAACGATTGGAAAAAACAGGGGGAAAAACCTGGTTCGGATTATTGCCCTGATCGTGCTTATTATCGGCGGGCTTTTGATTTTTCAATACTGGACCCCGCTTTCCACGAAGATATCAAATGTATTTGCAGCCTCTGAGGAAGATCCCATACCCGTGACGGACCTGAACAGACAGCATTTCCTTTTTACGGTACCGGCTGAAGGGGAGATTGTCGGATTGGAAACTACTTCGGTGGTCACCCCCCAGATCTCCAGGGGCAGCCTGACGCTGGCGTGGCTCATTCCCGAGGGGAGTTTTGTGCAGCCCGGGGATACTGTGGCTCGTTTTGACGGTACGGATGCGGAGCTGAATCTTGAAACCCAGGAGAACAATCTGCTGGAAAATGAGCTGAACACCCAGATTACCACCCTGAACCAGAACACAGATGAGAGAGTGCTGGCAATGGATCGCACGGATGCCGAGATGGAATATGAGTACGCCATGACGGTGATGCCCGAAGACGAATCCATTTTCTCCAGGTGGGATATCATCACGGCCCAGGCGGATGCCAACTACGCCAGGGAACGCATCTCGTTTCTGGACAGCAAGGAGAAAACCCAGCGACGCGTCGCGAGGTCCGACCAGCAGCTTCTGGCAATTGAGCGCAACCGCGCGGAGTCTGAAGTCGCCATTATTCAGAACACCCTGAATTCGCTAGAACTTAGGGCGACAGCACCGGGGCTGGTGCTCTACCAGAGAGACCATAGAGAAGATCCGCAGATCGGAGACGAGTATCAATCCGGCCAGGTTCTGATGGAACTGGTGAACCTCGACATTCTTCAGGCCCGGATTTATGTCCTGGAAAGGGATGGAGGGAACCTGGAGAAAGACCTCCCGGTTGTTCTGAAGCTGGATGCCGTTCCCGACAAGGATTTCCATGGAGTCATCAGCTCGCTCTCTTCAGTCGCCGGACAGATGAGCGAGATTCCGTCCTTCGCTACTTCACCTGCGACGTGGCCATTACGGATGCGGGAGGAGACCTGAAACGGATCCGGCCCGGGATGAGTCTCGAGGCGGACGTTGTCCTTGAGGAATACGACTCCTGCTTTATCGTTCCCTCCAGCGCGGTTACGATTGAGAACAATAAAAGCATCGTTTATGTGGAGAAGGGCGAACAAAAATTCGAGCCGCGAGAAGTGGAGATGGGACTCGGAGCCCACGGAGAGGCCGTTATCCTCGACGGCATTGAGGAAGGTGAATTGATTGCGCTCCAGAACCCCAACGGAACCCGTCAACTGTACCTGCCGGACTTCAGCAAAGGGGCCACATCGGAACAGGATATGATGATGATGATGAGAGGAGGTCGAGGGGGAATGAATCCCGGTATGATGCGCAGAATGATGGGCGGCGGCGGTCCGCGGCGACGATAATCGCACCCGGGCTTCCAGGGACCCGGCGGCTCGTTTAAGCCGTCAAAATCCGGTCCTTAAAGCGGTAAAACTGCAGATAAAAAAAGTTCTCTTACGAAAGGCTTAATGGATTATGATAGCAACTGAGACTGTGACAACCGCTCTGGCCAACCTTGGAAGGCACAAGCTGCGTTCGTTTCTTACCATGTTGGGTATGATCTTCGGTGTGGGGGCCGTGATCGCCATGCTGTCCATCGGCGCCGGGGCGGAACGCGAAAGCCTTGATATAATTGAGAACTTCGGTATTCGCAACATCATTATCCAGGCGAAAGAGTTCAAGGATGAAGAACTGCAGCAGATCCGGACCGAATCGCTTGGAGTCAGTCTTCGGGACGTGGATGCGCTCCAGTCTATTCTGAAGCCGCCACCGCTGATATCCGCATCCAGACCCGTTAAAACCTATCAAATTGTTTCGGATACAGGACGGACGGACAGCCGGGTCGTAGGTGTCAGCAGTACCTACCCGACTATTCAGAACCTGAAGCTTCTGCAGGGATCCTTTTTCCTGCCTTCCGATGAAGAGGGTTATGCTCAGGTCTGTGTGCTGGGAATCGCGGCAAAACAGAAACTTTTCGGATTCGGCGATGTTCTCAACCAGCGGATCAAAATCAACGACATCTGGATGAAGGTGGTCGGTGTCCTGGCCGATTCCATGATCGACCAACAGGAATTCGAAGGAGTCAAAGTACAGAATCCCAATAATGACATCTACATTCCTATTACAACGGCAATCCGGAAATTCGACACCGAAGCGGTGGAAAATGAGCTGAACGAAATCATCGTGCAGATCCATCCCGATGCGGTGATTAAGGAGCAGGCATCGACGATTAATAATCTCATGTCCGCCATGCACCGTTACGTGGATGACTATTCCATTGTGGTTCCCGAAAAGCTGCTCGAGCAGACCCAGCGAACCCAGGGGATTTTCAATATTGTTATGGGAGCCATCGCCAGTATTTCCCTTCTGGTCGGGGGGATCGGCATTATGAACATCATGCTGGCTTCCGTTCTGGAAAGAACCAATGAAATCGGTCTGCGCCGCGCCATAGGCGCTAAAAAGCTCGATATCCGGCTGCAGTTCATGGCCGAGGCAATCGCCATAAGCCTTGCCGGGGGCATTATCGGGATAGCGCTGGGTTACGGGATTTCCAGGGCTGTCGCCCAATTTTCCGGATGGAGTACCATCATCACGAACGCTTCCATTATTCTTTCCTTCGGAGTGAGTTCAGTCATTGGTTTGATTTTTGGTATCTACCCCGCAGTTCAGGCTTCCAATCTGGATCCTATTGACTGCCTCCGCTATGAATAGCTACTATGCCATAAAAAGGGGAATTGTCGCGGGAGCCTAACGATCGAGTACGCGCCCTTTTTCCGGGAGGCAGATTTGGCAAAATCCAGAGCAGGCGGAAGAAGTCTGAAAAGATATGAAGTAGCCAATCTCGTTTTTTTCCTCTGCCTGATTCTGGCCCTCGGTATCCTCGTCACTTTTGTTTTCCGCGTATACGGCACGCGAAATGAAGTCGTTTCCCAGGGGGGAGAAAAAGGCATCGTGGCGGAAGCGTTGTACCCGGGAAACGACATCGGAATGTTCCAGTTGGGGACCAAGGTGTTTGAGACGAGCCGTCAATATCGCAGCCACCTCGAAATACCGGTGACGGATGACGGGTTTTTAAGAGATTTGTTCTCTATTCCCGGAGTCAGAGAAGTGATCGTCGATCAAAGATCGATCATGATCAAGAAAGATCCTTCAACCCCCTGGGAAAGTATCCGGCCTCAGGTGCAGGAG
>JARRLM010000120.1:0-5774 GCA_037386985.1 Acidobacteriota bacterium
TTGGTGTCTCCATACAAGTAACGCATCCTGCCGTGAACTATAGGGTAAGTTTAACACTTCCGGTCTGCCGACGCGCAAGCGTTTCTGCTGATTTATTGCTTCTGTGGCATTCTCCGATCTCATGACCGGATCCGCTTTCCCATTCCGTTCATGAGTTATCGACAATATAATGGGGAAACATGAAAATCAGACTATCAACCGTGCATAGAATATTAATGTTTTTCTGTCTTTTGCTGCCGTGCATGCTCTTCTCCTGCAATACAGCTCCTGTGAGCCGGTCCTACGATTTCAATGATGGGTGGCGGTTCATGCTTTCCGAGCTTGAGGAGTCCGCTGCAACTCCACGTTACGACGACAGCGGCTGGCAGCAGGTTCGCCTGCCGCACGACTGGGCGATTACGGGTCCGTTCGATCCGGATGGGGACGGATCGACCGCCAGGCTCCCATGGCGCGGGGTCGGCTGGTACAGGAAGACCTTCACCCTCGATCCGGCAGACGCGGGCAAACGGGTTTATGTAGATTTTGACGGCGTCATGGCATTCCCGCTTGTGTACATCAACGGGCGGCAGGCGGGTTCCTGGGATTACGGATATGTTTCATTCCGGGTTGATGCCACGCCGTATGTTCATTTCGGCGCGGAAAACACCATCGCAGTCCGAGCAGACACGCGGCGGCACTTCTCACGGTGGTATCCCGGAGCCGGCATCTACCGGAAGGTTACCATGACTGTTGAGAATCCGGTCCGCATTGCCAACTGGGGAACATATGTCACCACACCGGAAATCGGTCAAGATGCCGCTGTTGTCAGGATCCTGACAACAATCGAAAATCACCGCTCCGAGCCGGTCTCGGTCACAATCGAAACAATCATTTTCGACCCGTCCGGGGAAAAAATTGTTTCATCCGGGTCAGGAGGATCTATATCCCCTTCCGCTATGAAACAGCTGCAACAGTCGTTGACTGTGGATGATCCCCGTCGTTGGGACATTGACGAGCCTGAAATGTACAGGGCTCAAACGCTGGTCCGTGTCGGCGGGCGCCTGGTGGATGAAAAGGAAACGACCTTCGGATTCCGCACGTTTGAGTTCACTTCGGATGACGGATTCCATCTGAACAGCCGCCGTGTCCGGATACAGGGAGTGAACCTCCACCACGATCAGGGTCCACTGGGCGCGGCATTCAATACCCGGGCGATGGAACGCCAGCTCGAAATCATGCAGGATATGGCGTAAACGCCATCCGCACCAGCCACAATCCGCCGGCACCCGAACTGCTCGATCTCTGCGACCGCATGGGGCTGCTCGTCTGGGATGAATGTTTCGACAAGTGGGACGCGACCGTGGATCGTGTAAACGGAGAACCGCTCGAGGAGTTTGCAGAGAAGCAGTTCCGAAATTTCATCATGCGCGACCGCAATCATCCTTCTGTTGTGGTCTGGTCCATCGGCAACGAAGTCGGCGATCAATTCGGAAATAACGATGGCAAAACACCGGAACGGATTGCACTCATGAGCGACCTGATTCGAAAGTATGATTCCACACGGCCGGTCGGGTACGCTTCCAACGATACCGCCGAGACAGTGCCGGGTGAGATGTTTGAGGCTCTCGATATAATAGGCTTTAATTACGGCAACCGGTTCGGCCTGTACCGGCACCGCTTCCCCGATTCGAAAGTTATGTACGGTGAATCTGCCTGTGCAACAACTACCCGGGGTTTCTATGAACTTCCGCTCCCCGGGAGTAAGACCGACTATTCCGACCAGAATCTGCTCAGCTCCTATGACAGAAATACCACTGCCTTCGGGGATATCCCCGATCTTGAGTTCCAGCGTCTCGAAAAGAGCAGGTTTGCCGCCGGAGAGTTCGTCTGGTCCGGCTTTGATTACCTGGGCGAACCGACGCCTTTTTCGAGACAGGCCCGGAGTTCCTACTTCGGCATTGTGGACCTCTGTGGCATTCCCAAGGACCGGTACTGGCTGTACCGCAGCCACTGGTTACAGGATGAGACAACGGTTCATATTCTGCCGCACTGGAATTGGCCGGAAGCGGAGGGCCTGACGGTTCCGGTATACGTATATACCAGTGGCGACGAGGCCGAACTCTTCCTTAACGGTGAATCGCTCGGACGACGCGCCAAGGAAAAAAATCCCATCGAGAATCCGAATCTTGCCCTGGGACGCCCTGCGAGC
The DNA here is from genome assembly GCA_037386985.1 of Acidobacteriota bacterium. Lineage (GTDB taxonomy): Bacteria > Acidobacteriota > UBA6911 > UBA6911 > UBA6911 > UBA6911. Next base: position 2,189 of record JARRLM010000120.1, read on the forward strand.
GCCTCCACAACCGCTGCGGGTGCTGAAAATGCCGCCACCAAGGCAACCGACGGGAATTTCGACAGTGCCTGGACCGCCGCTGGCGCCGGCGCTGCCTGGTATCAGGTCGATCTGGGCGAAGAGAAGGAAATTCGATACATCAACGTCCTGCCCACCGCCCTGCAAACACGACCGGGACGGCCGGGCCGTGGTCCTGCGACGCAGCCTTCCTATACAGTACAGACATCCCTCGATGGCGCCACCTGGCGAGATACGTCAGACATACCGCCGGACCTTACGGCGCGCCGGTACGTACCCTCATTTGCCGCAACAGGAGCGGTCCGCTATGTGCGGGTTATGTTTCCGCAGGCGGCAGGACAGACACCCGGTATCCGCGAGATCGATGTATACCGCTACGATATCGACGAAGCCTACTATTATGTCACTCGGAAATATCGTCTCATGTGGGATAACGTTCTCTACACGCCCGGCGAACTGCGTGCGGTGGCATATAAAAACGGTGAGCGGATCGGCGAGTCGGTGGTCCGGACAGCCGGAGCACCGGCAAAGCTCAGCCTTTCACCGGATCGGAGTGAATTCACGGCGGACGGATACGACCTTTCGTATATCCTGGTCGAAGCTACGGACCGTGATGGTGTGCTCCACCCCTCTGCCGACGACCTGGTCACGTTCGAGATTGATGGCTCCGCCGAAATCGCCGGTGTCGGCAACGGGAACCAACTGTCGCTCGAACCGTTCCAGGCAAATCAACGTCATCTGTTCAACGGCAAGGCCATGCTAATTGTCCGTACACTTCCCGGCGAGTCGGGAAAAATCCGGATCACCGCAAGCAGTGACGGCTATGAGCGGGCTACAGTCACACTGCAGTCGAAATAAACACGTACTCCGACGGCACAAATGGAGGCATTCCCCGATCGCTGACAGTACTCCAGTGCTTCGCATGAAAGGTTGACGCAGGGGCCGCAAGGTCGCTAACCCGTTTCAAACTTTGGGATCCTGCCGTTTTGATGAATTTCTCTGAAAACTTCAGTTCTTTTGAGATACCGAAACCACGGCCGACTCCATGACGATGTCGGGTTCACTCCAGCCTTTGAGATCCATAAGTTTCTTATAGGCCCTCCGGTAAAGAAGGACAGCTTCGATTCGTACATCTCCCGAATCCGGAGCTACAAACAGGAACTCACCGACATCGGATTCGAACGCCCCGAGACGGGTATCCATCACGACCCGGGTCGGATTCCAATAGGCAGCCGTTGGCGACACTCCCGTCCACATCTCTTCAAGCAGTTTGACGAACACCTTTCCTGCAAGCCCGGCGTAGGAGCCATCCGCCGGATCGCCGGTACCGCACCACTCCGGGAGAACGGGCCCCTCCTTGAGAGATAATTCAGAAGCGTCGCTGCCATAAGCCCGGACTACGAGTATTAGATGTCGAAGCGGTGAATCCGTGGGAACGTGGTGGCCGGTGAGATCGTTGACAACCTCCGTTCTGACCCGGATCCCCTCCGGCAATCTCTCCGTCTCTAGTGTCAAAGAAACTGCGTTCTCCAGAAGATCAAGGTCTCTGGCTCCAGGCATCCTGTGGCTGGAAATGGAATTGGGATCTCGTTTAAGGCCTCCCTTTTCCGGGCGGACGAAGTATTCAAACCCGGAGCTCGGCATATGGCAATCCTGGCATGTCTTTCCCGTATCCTCCCGGCTGTAGGGGCTTCGCAGCCACTCCCCGAAGGAATCGTAAACAACCGTGTCCCAAAAAACTCCAAAATGGCATGGAGCACAGAACCGGCTGCTCTTCTGAAGCTTGGAATATGTATCCTCGCCCGGAGCCACGTCGTCCAGGGGCCCGGCAAAGAACTGATGCCCCTCGAAAGGTCTCCGGAATTCATAGGAAAGGACTCCGGGTCGATCGGCAAAAGGAAGCCCCGTGTCGGGATCGAGGTGGACATCCCAGATTTTGTGGCAGAAGTCACAGGTGACGCCCTCAGCCTCGACTCCCCGGACGAAAACCGGATCGATATTGTAGGGCGTATGCATCGCCGCCGCGGGAAGATGGCAGGTAGCGCAATTACCGGTATGGTCTGGATTGTCGAGTCTGTATCCCGGCCCATAATAGGGCTCTTCAGGATCCGGGGGAAGAGGCAAAAGCTTGTAGTCCTCGTTGCGCCTGAAGCGGGTTGACGGGCTCCGGCGGCCCGACATGTCTTTCCCCGTATGCAGGGTCAGAAAACGAGTATTGACGGCGGATTGGGAATGAGCGTCCTCGAGCCACTCGTCAACTGGAAGCTCAGGGCCCGGTGCTGTTTCGCCTCGAAAATGGCACTCGGAACACCCCTGGTTTTCACCGGAACCGGTCGATTCGAAAGCAGACCGCCACTCGTATTCTCGATTGTCCAGTCGGCTGTGTCGATGAAGGGAAATCGTCACATCCTTTTCGCCGGGCGACGCTTCAACCGGCCCGCCAATGAAAAATCCCTTAGCCCAGGCTGTGAGTTTGACGGGACCGCTGAAGGATTCAGGTACTGCCAGTTCGAATTCCCCCTCTGGACCGGTTACAGCGCTGTACTGCATCGTTTGGATTCGGACTACGGCGCCAGGAACGGTATCTTCGCCGTCACGGACGATACCTCCAATAATCCTTTCAGGACTCGCTCCTTTCGCCGAAACCTGGAACCACGTGAAAAAAACAATTCCGGTTAAAACAAAAACGCGAAGAGCCGCGATCCGTTTCGAACCTCTTGAAATGGAAATTCCTGCGGAAGCGTGACAGTTGCGTGGATACAAAGGAATTTTGATCATTTCTTTTAGCCCCGAAATTCTCTTAATCTGTCGTTGCTGTGTAATGCACACGCCCATCTGGTCTTATCTCGAGTGATTTGATGATCAAGTTTTTATGAAGCTTGTTTTATTATAAACGGATAATGCTGAAGCCAGAAGGAAAATCCTGACGGCTGATTCCGGGTGCTGCTGAAGACAGGAGTGTGTAAAATTCCAAGTTTCTTTGTTCCTACCTATAGTAAAATCGAGAAATTATCAGAATCGGCAATCGAGCATGACAGAGGAAAGATTGCTAAAAACCGGAGCTGTTGCAATCCACAATTTACAGAACCGGTTCAGAAAGAGGCTGAATCTATTTTGGCTGAAGGCTAATAGCTGATAGCCTGAACATCTTCAGCATGTTTAAATAATAATTCATTGAAAAAGGAGAACTACCATGAGTAAGGTCCACGTCCCAGACACTATATCAAGCGTTTCCCGTATCACAGTTACGGCTGTTGCAATTCTCTTGCTTTTAACTGTGATGCAGGCATGCACAGAGGATAAAACCATAGCCCAGCAAAACCCACTGTACGATCGAATCCAGATTGAAGATATGCTGGTAAGGTATTATTTCGATCTGTCATCGGGGAAAAGTCATGATCTCGCCCAATACTATACTGAGGGTGCGATCCTTGATGTCAATGGAATCATTTCCACAGGCCGCAAGGAAATTGAGAAATTATATGCGGGACTGGGTAGTGGCGAGGAGTCTGACGCTGGAGGCAGGGGACACATGCTGTTGACCAATCCGATTATCAGCGTGGATGGA
>JARRLM010000121.1:0-5770 GCA_037386985.1 Acidobacteriota bacterium
GTTCTGAGTTCTGGCGGGGAAGTTAGATGGTTTCAGGCACCAGGACCTTCCGTAAATGTATTAGACGTTCGACCTTCGACGTTGGACGTTCGACTATTTTCTAGGTGATGTGATGAGCAGAATCCTGGTAATTGCCCGAAACACCTTTCGAGAGAATATCCGGGATAAGGTTCTCTATAACCTTATCCTTTTTGCCCTTATCATGATTCTCAGCTCGATCGTTGTCGGTCAGCTGAGTCTCGGGAACGAGGTAAAGATAATTCTCGACTTCGGGCTGGCCTCAATCTCCATATTCGGCATGCTCATCGCCGTTTTCCTCGGAATAGGTCTCGTATACAAAGAACTGGATAAGAAAACCATCTACGCGTTACTCGCCAAGCCCGTTCATCGATACGAATTCATCCTTGGAAAGTATCTCGGACTCCTCTACACCCTGTTTGTCAACGTAGCAATCATGACTGCAGGATTAGAGGTGGCCCTGATTTATCACGGAGAAACAGATTGGGGCGGATTTCTACGCCTTCTGCCGGCGATTTTCATGATTTTTCTCTCCCTGGCGCTCATAACAGCTTTGGCATTGATGTTTTCGACCTTTTCTTCCCCCGCATTGTCCGCCCTCTTTACTTTCTTCTTGTGGATGGCAGGCCATTTCGGCGGCGACCTGCTACAGTTTGGCGAGGCTTCGAAATCGGTTCTCTACAAACAGCTTAGTTCGGTTCTGTATTACATTATTCCCAACCTGTCCGTTTTCAAGATTATGGACAGCCGCCACATTATTCGGAGTGCAGCCTACTACCAGCCGATGGATCCCTCAATACTCGGAAGTGCATTTCTTTATTGCGTTCTGTATTGTGCGGTCATTGTATCGATCGCCATCCTGATATTTCTTCGCAGGGATTTTAAATGAAGAAGGTGCATTCAAAATTTGTTGGCGGGCAGTCCATCCTGTTCGGCGTGATATGCCTGGTCGCTGCGTTTTTGATCGTTCCGGTGCAGAACGGGATAGAAAAACGTCTGGGCGATACGGGACCGGATCCGGACCTGCTCTACTTCAGCTCCCCGTCGGCGGTAAAAAGAATGGCTCTGGGATATGAAAATATCCTGGCGGATATCTACTGGATGAGAACGATACAGTATTACGGGCGCAGGGAGGAGGCGGCAAAGCGGACCATACGATATAAGAACCTGGCTGCCCTGCTGGATATTACGACAACGCTGGATCCCGATATGACGGATGCCTACGTGGCAGGCAGTTTCTTTCTTGGCGAAAATGATCCTCTGGGGGCGGGGCAGCCGGAAGAAGCCCTGAAACTCCTGGACAAGGGGATTCGGGCCCATCCCCGGGAATGGAAATACCTGTACTACAAAGGTATCGTCTATTATGTGTATGTCGATGATTTCAAGGCGGCAGGCAATACATGGCTTGACGCGAGCCGAATGCCTGAAGCTCCGGAGTACCTGGAGGGTCTGGCGGCCAAGTCGCTTTCGGAGGGCGGCGCCATGGATACGGCGAGAGCTCTGTGGCAGCGTCAATACGAAGAATCCACCCGCGAGGACATCAAGGATAATGCACTGAACCGTCTGAACAGTCTCAAGGTTGCAGAGGATATCTGGGCGCTGGAATTTCTTTTGGACGTATACCGGCTGGAAAATGGAATGTATCCCCGAAGTCTTTCGGTGCTGATACCCAATGAAAACGGAATGATCAAGACTGTGGACCCGCTCGGCACACCGTACAGTTACGATCCGGAAACCGGTTCGGTAAGTCTCAATCCCAAAAGCGAAGTTCTCTACCTGGAAGTTCCCGAGAGCTACAAGGAAGATTTTCTGACAAAACTTTTTGGATAACCCGCATTTCTCACAGCTCAAATATTCAACAAGGCTCCTGTTGAATATTTGAGCCGGTTTCATACTGCGGCGTCACAGAGGACCATGTCTACTGCGTACGCATGGTTTTTATGCGCGTGCTCCCTCAAACTCCTCGGCGTACTGTCAAGTACCTGAAGCAAAGCTTCAGGCCGACTCACGGGGTTTTCGGTCGCGCGCCGGTTAGCGAAGCGGCGTGTCCACGGCCCTCTGCACCGCCTCGGTGTAAGCGAAGCGATTTTAGGAGCGAAGCGGCAGGAACCCTGTGAGAAATGCGGGTTATCCCGCCATGGTGACGCAATTTCGACCGGCATTTTTACTGCGGTACAGGGCTTTGTCCGCTGCTTCAAGAAGTGCCTGAGCGGTGCGGCCGTGATCCGGAAAAACTGCGACGCCCATGGATGCCGTCAGGCGACCGAGCGGTTTGTTCCTGTAATGGACATCGAGGCGCTGGATGGCTTCCTTGAAGAATTCTGCCCGCTGGCGCGTGACTGAGCCGGTGCCTTCCGGCAGAATAAGGGTGAATTCTTCTCCCCCGTAGCGGCAGGCTATATCTTCGCCGCGGATATTGTTCTTCAGGAGTACGCCAAGTTCCTTCAGCAGCAGATCGCCCGCTTCATGTCCGAAATTGTCGTTAAAATATTTGAAATGATCGAGATCCATCATGATCATCCCCAGAGGGCGCTGGTTGCGGGATGCTCGACGGATTTCCAGTTCCAGCGACTCCTCCATGAACCTGCGGTTGAATAATTCGGTTAAGGGATCCCGAATAGATTGGCTTCGCAGTGTTTCGTGAAGCCTCAGGTTGGAAAGGGCCATGGCAATGTGCTCCGACATGGTCACTGCCATGCGCTGCTTGGTTTCCGTCATCTTAACGTTTTCGGGCTGCATGAGGTGAAGGACGCCGAGTGCTTCGCTCTGAGCCATCATGGGAATACACAGGTACCCGTTTATTGAGGGCTGATGGATGTGACGGCAGATCAAACCGGAACTGGAATTCTCCACCCAATGCGTTCTGCCCCGGCGTAGGCCCCAGCATTCCTGCGGTGCAAAAACGCGTTCGGCGAGGGATTCATCACCCCAGACGGCAACGGACTCTACAAGGTTGCGGGTAGGAGCGATGACATAAAGGGCTCCGACCTTAACCGGGAATATCTGCTGGGCTACCCGTACAATAACGTTATAGGCTTCTTCAGTAGTGAGACAGGCGCGAAGAATATCTCCCATGTCGTTGAGCAGGGTCATTTCATGGGTTCGCTGTTCTAGTTCACTTACCCATGCTTCCAGCTTCTGATTCACTTTCTGCAGCTCTGCCTCGGTTCTCTTGCTTTTGGTAATATCGCGAGCAATTCCCTGAACGGCGATGGCTTTTCCTCCCCGGAATACCGGACGGGTGCTGATTGCCAGAGTGACACGTCTTTTGTCTTTCGACAGGATTTCCATTTCATAGTTGAGGGGAATTTCTCCTGCAGTCTGAGGATCCAGCATTTTCTGCTTAATAGGCGCATACTCGGGGGCGACCATGTCGACTATTTTTAACTGCAGGGCTTCGGATTGGGTATATCCTGTGATTCTTTCGACCGCCCTGTTGATGGAAGTCACATTTCCTTCAAAGTCGTATGTGTAGATAATGTCGCCGGCGTTTTCAAAAAACTCCCGGTATCGCGTATTTATGGTTTCATCGATAGGGGATGTCCCGTGGTAATTCTGCTTGAGGACTTTTCCGTAATCCTGGAAGAGATCCACGAGCCCCGGTTCCGCCCGGACGAGGTCGAAAAAATTTCTGGTGACTGTAGGATGATTTTCAAAAGTTATTTCCGGGTGGGCCTCCACCCATAAATGTGAGGATTTTATATATGCGAGAAGTGCCGTCAAATTGCAGTAGAGTGCATATCCAAGAATTTCTTTCAGTTTCGCCGCCCACCGTTCGGAGTTTTCCTTTCTTGAGAAAATCGCGCTGCAGCCCGTCAGGACGCTTTCCTCAAATTCAGGATTCTCAGTCGGCCATTCCTTGAGCGGGAGAGGCATTGCAGTCAGAAAAGTGTAGGCCTCTTCATGGTCGGCAGGGGTATTATCCGAGGGTTCTTCTATGAATTGACGCACCCGTCCGGCTTCAACTCCCAATTGGATTAGGGAACAGGCATGAAGAACGAGATAGTAGGGCGATATGCAGAACCGTGAAAGCCGGATGGATAATTTTTCCTTGAAAAGATCCGGCAGAGGATTATTCAAATAGGATGTGAGATACTGATGCCAGAGGCTTTCGAGCAGGGGAGGTGATTCCAGAGCAGGAATAAAGTGAGGCGGAAAGAATCCGAGCCTGATTTCGATCTCAGATTTGATCTGCTCGGCGGTTTTCCCGGATGCCGTACGGGAAATTTGATCGGCCAGATCCGATTCCAGCCTTTTTAAATCCGACAGTTTTTCCCATAAAGAGTTGAGGGCACCGCTCGACCGGTTTGTTGTGTCCATTGAGTCGATTCCGCTGAAAAAACCAAACCCCTAGTGATGCTGCGTAGGTCTGGCTGCATCAGACAGAGCTGCGGCGAAACGGCGTAGGGTGAGGAGATCGCCTGAAAGCCTGATCAAATTATTCCCGAAGTAGAATTGTGACGAATATGTATAAAAACGCAAGCAAAAAATTTATCAGAAGCGAGAAATCAGCAGCCGGCATTACGGCCCTGCCAATAACTTCAAACTTCAAACTTAGTTTGCGATGACGACCAGGTTCCCTCCGGTGCTCCAGGCTCTGCTCAGAGCCGCTTCAGCCGAGCGAAGCAGGGCATCGGCTGTCTGTCCATGTCCCGGGAAAACGGCCAGCCCGACCGATGCCGTCACTTTTTCGTTCTCTTTGTCCGGATCATTCCATCCCAGGTTTAATACCTGTTCCAGTAAAGTTTCCGATCTCTTCTGGCTGATCTCTAAACTGCCTTGCGGCAGAACAAGTACAAAAGCATGTTCACTGTGTCTGCATACAATATCCCCTTTCCGGACATTGGACTGGAGCAGAGCCCCGACATCGCGCAGTAGGGAATCTCCCGTATCGATTCCGCGGAGTTCGACAAATTTCAGGAAATCGTCGAGAGCCAGCATAACGACACTGAGCGGAAGCTGGCTCCGCACAGCGCGGCGGATTTCGAGTTCCAGGGACTCCTCCATAAAGCTGCGATTGAAGAGTCCGGTTAACTGATCCCGTATGGATTGGTTGCGCAGGGTTTCATGCAATTTCAGATTGGACAGTGCCATGGCGACATGTTCTGCCATAGCTACAGCTATTTTTTGTTTGGCTTCAGGCATCCGGACATTTTTAGGCTGCGTCAGGTGAAGTATGCCTACAGCTTCACTTTGTGCCATCATGGGGACACACAGGTATCCGCTTGGTATCGATTTATGAAAGTGTTTGCAGAGCAGGCCTGTCCGGGTATCTTCAACCCAATGGATTCTTCCTCTGCGTAATGCCCAGCACTCGTCAGGCGTGAAGGTAAGTTCGGATCCGCTTGTGTCTCCCCATTCCGCAACGGATTCGACGATATTGCGATGAGATCCCAGTACATACAGAGCCCCTCCCTGAACCGGGAAAACTTCCTGGGCAACCTTTACAATAACCTCGTAGACTTCTTTCGTGGACATGCATGCGCGCAGGATGTCTCCCATCTCACTGAGCAGGGTCATTTCATGAGTGCGTTGCTCCAGTTCGTGAACCCAGTCTTCAAGCTTCTGATTCGCCTCCTTGAGCGCCTCCTCCCATTTTTTGCGTTCAGTGACATCCCTGGCAATTCCCTGGATCCCGATCGCCTTGCCTTCACGGAAAATGAGGCGATTGCTGACTTCCAGCGTGATCCGGTTGCCGTTTTTGGCAATGACCTGGAACTCCTGTGTGCGCGGAGCCTGATCTGTGATCTGT
>JARRLM010000121.1:5802-6769 GCA_037386985.1 Acidobacteriota bacterium
TTCGCTCAGCCGCCTTGTTGATCGATGTAATTCTTCCGGTAAGATCATGGACATACACCAGGTCATATGCATTTTCTATCAGATCTTTATAACGTTCTTCGCTGAGGCGCTTGCTTCGTTCCAACTGAATGCGTTCGGTGATATCCCGGAAAATGGCAAGGCCTCCAATGATTTCTTCACTGTTGGTTCCGTAGATCGGGCCGTAATACGCTTCAAAATAACCCTGGCGGGCGGTTCCGGGAATCGTATAACGCGTATCCTTTGATATGACTTTCTTCCCTTCGAGCGCTGCTGCGAAGTATTTATCTTCTCCGAGTTCCTTCAGAAAGGGGCATGCCGTAAATGCCTGTCTTCCCAGTGTCTTCCGGGCGCTGACTCCAAGGATTTTTTCCATGCCCGGATTCCATACTGTAAAAAACAGGTCCCGGTCAAAAGCCAGAATGCCGTCTACGCTGCTGTTGATCAAACGCTCCAGCATTTGCTTTTCAGCATGCAGAACACCTTCCGCCTGCTTTCGTTCGCTGATATCTTCGATAATAACCAGGCAGTATTGTGTATCCTGTGACTCATCAGCAGGAGTCGAAACCGTAAACTGACTCCAGAAAGAGTCGCCGTTTTTCCTGAAAATCTGGACTTCGGCTTTTGAAAACTGCTGTGCTTTGTCAAATACCTGGTTTATGAGTAGCAGGCAGGTTTTATTATTTTTTGTGATGGCGGGAATATCGAGAGATTGGATTTCCTGAAGCGTATAACCCAGCTGGTTCCGGAATGATCTGTTCGCTTTAATTATCCGATACTCGGGATCGACGAAAACCATCCCAAGCGGGCCCTCTTCGAGAAAGTGGAAGGAACGATCTGAGGCCTCTTCGGTAGCCGAATCCTCTGTCGTTTTTAAAAGGGATTCTTTTTCACCCCGCTGGACGAAGCTCTGGATATGGGCAATCTTTTCCCTCAGGGCTTCCAACTC
>JARRLM010000122.1:0-2029 GCA_037386985.1 Acidobacteriota bacterium
CTGGATTGACCACCAGCATAAAGCTCCCTCCCTCACGCACTTCATAGCCTTCCTCCGGATCCAGCTGGAGAGTGCCTTTGCGTATCGGAGCCAGAACAACCAGTCCGCTCATCGGTGACCGGATGGTCATTTTTTCTATGTTGTCCCGTTCATGGGAGACGGTTTTCCATGCGCGGTCGCGCTGTATTTCCAGAATATGTAAATCCGCGGCTTCCGCCTCGCGCTTCAGGGCAAAAGTGTCCTGTAACAGTTTCAATTTTGCTTCGGCCTCCTTGAGGGTCTCCAGGTTTATTGCCGCCTTATTTCTGGAAATAATTTCGTTTGTGCGCATTTCCGCTTTTGCCGACTGGAGATCGAGTTCGGCCGTCTTCAATTCCGTTTTGTCTGCAGCCAAGGCGGCTGCCTGGTCGGCGCGCTTTTTCTTGATCTGTTGAACAAAATCGTCGTATTTGACCTGAAGGTCCAGGACATTCTTAATTTGATTCTGACGGTCAAATTCAACCAGGATATCGCCCTTCTCCACCTGTGTCCCGGTAGGGAGTATTTTTGTGATGGTCAGCGTGCCTGATGTCTGAATGGCCAGACGCGGGGCCTTGACACTGTAAGACTCGACAGCGTTTACGCGACCGGTTAGTCGCAAAATGCGTTTGAAATCGCCGCGTTGGACCGTAACGGAATCAGCGGTCCGGATGGTTCCGGTCCCGGATGTTTCGGATGTCAGAAGAGTGCAGGCGGCCATAGGAAGGACGGATAGAACCAGAAGCCCCCATAGCCAGTTTGACCCGTAACGCGTGCAATTTGTTGAAAATTTGTTCGGTCTATTCCGGATCATGTAAAAAACAGCCTTCGGTATTAGGAAATGCCGGAAACATAACTATGTAATGCAACAGCTCGTGAATATTCTAAAGGGTCTTAAGAATCCTGCTGAATACGTAATTACAGTATGCGCTATTAGACGCCCAAAATGGAGGAAAGTTTCAGGAAATATTGAGAAAAAACGGGTTCAAAAGGATTCAGCAATATCAGAAAGCAGCATATCGGAGTTCATCCCCTACAGGCTGCTGCTAAAAATTTCCCTTTTATTTTTCCGCCGCTTCGAAATCCGGGAGAGCGGGACTCCCTGAGATGTCCTTATGCGCTGTTTCCGATGCAAGGTAGACGGAGAAGGTGGTTATTGCAGCCATGCCGATAATATACAGGGCGATAGGCCAGGAACTGCCGGTTTGCTGGAGAAGAGCTGTGGCAATTATAGGGGAAAATCCCCCGGCAAGGACTGAAGCCAGTTGATACCCGACAGAAAGGCCGCTATATCGAACTCGGGTACCGAAAAGCTCTGAGAAAAAACTCGCCTGCGGCGCATACATCGCGGCATGACCGACGGACAGGGCCAATACAAGCGAAAAAAACAGAAGGACGAGACTGGAAGCATCAATCAGCCAGAAGAAAGGGAATGCGAAGAGCCCGGTAAAAACCGCTCCAAAGAGATAGATTGGTCTGCGGCCTAACCGGTCCGATAACACACCGAAGGTGGGAATGGTAAATATTTGGATGAGCGCGGCAGCAGAGACTGCGTAGAGTATTATGGAACGCGAGAATCCAGCCACCTCAGTCGCGTACTTCAGAACAAAGACGCTGAAAAGATAAAACACCCCGTTTTCCAAAATCCTGGCTCCCATCACCAGAAGCACATTTTTGGGGTGCCGGCGCAACGCTTCCAGGATCGGTCTTTTCGACTCCGTGCGGGTCTGTTTGATTTTCTTGAACTCTGGAGGTTCCTCTACCGACAACCGGATGTACAAACCTACCACGACCATTACGATGCTTATCCAGAAAGCCACTCGCCAGCCCCAGGAAAAAAGTGCCTCCTCGGGCAGTCTAGAAATAGCTCCAAAAACAAGCGTTGAAAGAAGAAGCCCTATGGGAAGACCGTTTTGAGGAAAGCTTCCGTAGAAGCCGCGTTTCCCGCTGGGGGAGTGTTCTACAGCCATAAGTACAGCACCGCCCCACTCGCCTCCCAGCCCGAATCCTT
>JARRLM010000122.1:2090-7828 GCA_037386985.1 Acidobacteriota bacterium
GAATCGGCGCCCAGATACCAACCCGGGCAAACGTCGGGAGACAACCTATCAGAAAGGTAGCAATCCCCATAATCAGGAGTGTTATAACGAGCATGGATCGCCGCCCGATGCGATCGCCGAAGTGACCGCAGAGAATACCGCCAATGGGACGGGCTGCAAATCCTACCGCATACGTGCCCAATGCAGCCAAGGTTCCTGTACCCGGAGCGAATGTAGGGAAAAAGAGCTTGTTGAAGATCAAAATGGCGGCCGTTCCGTAGAGGAAGAAGTCATACCACTCGATGGAGGTACCGATTAAGCTGGCGAAGGCTACCTTGTTGATGTTAGCACTACTGGAAACCGTAGTTTTCATATCAGTTATTTATCCCCGTCTATCGAATAATGGGTGTCTGCTTTTCCCATATCTGCTTAAAGAACAATGGGTGTCCAGGTTTTCCCATTCATCCAGGTTTTCCCATGTTTCAGATCATGGGTGTCCAGGTTTTCCATCAGCCTCCCAGATTTCCTAAACAATGGGTGTCCAGGTTTTTATTCCTGCCAGTACCGCTCGCTGATAATCTTCAGGTCGGTAAAAAAGTTGATGACGGCTTTCCCCTGGGCCTTCGTATCAGCCATCAGGGAAGCCCGCATGCCTCCAAAAGGGAGTTGGGCAACCGGAGCGGGAATACCAACATTAATGCCGATCATGCCTACGTTGGTTTCCAGCTTGAACCGTCTTGCGTAGTAGCCGTTCTGAGTATAAATAGACGCACCGTTGCCATATTCGTGCTCGTTGATGATCCGGATCGCTTCTTCAAGGCTGGCCGCCTTCAGAATAATAACCACAGGCCCGAAAATTTCGGTTCTGTGGATCTTCATGCCGGGCTTTACGTCCGTGAATACCGTGGGGCCCAGAAAATAGCCGCGCTCGCATCCCGGAACCGTAAGATTACGGCCATCCAGGGCCAGGGTAGCGCCCTCGTCGAGGCCCGCCTGGATCATTTCCAGGATAAAGTTCCTAGCTTTTGCGGAAATTACCGGTCCCATGACCATAGCCTCGTCGGCTACCTGTGGATCGAGCGGATCCGCGACTCGAACCTCCTGTGATGCGGCAACAAACCGTTGGCAAACTTCGTCATAGACGTCGTCCCCCACGGCGACAATGGCTGAGGAAGCCATGCAGCGCTGGCCGGCGCAGCCGTAACAGGAAGTAATCATATTGCGGATCATGTCGTCCATTTTGGCATCCGACATGGCGACCAGATGGTTTTTAGCGCTGCCCAATGCCTGGAAGCGTTTGCCTGTTTCCGCACAGCGCTCCGCAATAACACGGCCCACCGGCGAGGTGCCCACAAAGGAAATGCCTGCGATATCGCTGCTCTGCAGGAGAGCTTCCGCTGTTCGCTTGTCCCCGTGCACCAGGTTGAAAACACCCGGAGGGAAACCGATCTCATCGATCATCTCGGCAACCCGAGTCATACTCAACGGTACCTGTTCCGAGGGTTTGACTACATAAGTATTGCCGGTAGCCAGGGCATAGGGGAAAAACCAGAAAGGCACCATAAGCGGAAAGTTAAAAGGGGCTATCATCCCGAAAACACCCAGGGGCACACGCAGGACTTCACCGTCGATATCCAGCGAGGCGCCGTTCAGCTTGTCGCCCTGCTGCAGCACAGGCATTCCGCAAGCTACTTCGGCATTTTCCAGCGACCTTTTAACCTCTGCTGCAGCATCCGGAAGCGACTTGCCATTTTCACGGCTGATCAGCTGTGCCAATTCCTTGCTGTGATCGCGAATGCAGTTGGTTAACTGCCAAAGCAACTCACAGCGCCTTGAAACCGGAGTCGTGCTCCATTCGCGAAAAGCTTCCCGGGCTGCCGAAATTGCCTGATTGGCTTCCCCTGCTGTTGAAAGCGGAACCTTGCCGATTACGTCAGCGGTGCTTGGCTGTTCTACATCCAGGAGCTCGTAATTCTCCGGGGAAACCCACTTCCCTCCAACATAATTTTTTAATACTGGAACATTCATATCCGGACCTCACCATATAACCATCGATTGTTCGAACAGCCGGGTCAGTTCTTCCCGGCCTACAGGGTACGGCGAAAGCTTTATAACCCGATGTTGGGGCAGCGTTCCCTCCACCAAAGCCGGAATGTCGGCTTTGGTGTAGCCGATCGCACTCAGTCCGTTGGGTACCTTCAAACGCCGCATGAGGTTCACCAGCTGATCGGCAAGGACATTGCCGGCATCTTCCGGCCTGGCTCGTGAGATATCCGCCCCCAGAAGACCGGCGACCCGCAAATGGCGTTCCGGATTCGTGGCGCCGGTAAAACGGAAAGCTGCCGGTGCGTTTAACACAACCGATATACCGTGGGGAACCAGCGCTTCGTCTACCCTGTAATCCGGCGGCCGGTAATTGCGCACCATTCCGGAAACCGGGTAGGACATGCCGTGCGGCAGATGCAAGCCTCCATTGCCGAAACCGACCCCCGCATAGGCGGCCGCAAGAATCATCTTTCCCCTGGCTTCCTGGTCCTGTGGATCTTCAACCGCGCGCGCCAGATACTTGGACGCCACGCGAATCGCTTCTGCCGACCAGAGATCGCTGATGGGATTGTGCCCCTGGTAGGCGGGACGGAGAATGGGGCGAGCCGGACGCTCACGCTCCGTGTAAGGTATTGTTGTATAGGACTCCATGGCATGTACCAGAACATCGAAACCTGTGGAGGTAGCGACCATGGAAGGCATACTTCGAGTGTTTTCAGGATCCACCAGTCCGAGCGTGGGCTTCAGATAACGATGGGCAATTCCGGTCTTGGCATGCATGGAAACCAGATCGAAGATCGCCACTCCGGTTGTTTCGCTTCCCGTGCCGGCGGTAGTGGGAATTGCAAAAAGCGGCTTCAGTTCTCCGGGAACCGGAGCGCCTTTTCCTATGGGGGCATTCACGTATTCCAGGAAATCGGCCGGGTACGTCGAATAGAGATTGGCCGCTTTGGCCGTATCCATCGAAGATCCCCCGCCCACCGCTACAAAAGCATCAAAGCCGCCTTCGCGGGCGAACGTGATCGCTTCGCCAATGGAGAGATCGGTAGGTTCCACATGCACCCGGTCGAACAGTTCATATTGGATGTTTTCCTTCTCGAGCGCCTCCCGGACCGTCGCCACCGGAGCCAGTTTCGCCAGATTGGGATCCGTGACAACCATGACCCGCCGCACCTTCAGTTGCGACAGATCCATACCCACTTCACGCGTAACACCCGGCCCATAACGAATGCTGGATGTCGCCATCTCAAACGCATATTCGTGTTCCATGATAACTCCCATTGGTGAAGTCATGCAGACCAACTTAAACTGTATGTCTCGCTGCCGGCCTGGATTTCATTACTTCCTGCAGCCACCTGGGCGAGATAATTGGCAATGCCGTCCGGATCGTCAAGCTGGATTGTCTGAAGCGAACAGCCCACAAGCGTGCTGAGTGGGTGATCTATGGTAGCCTTTCGGGCCTTGGCCAATCCCTCAACTGCCTTGACAGATGAATGAACTGCGTCTTTCATCCCGGCTAAGCTACCACAAATCGGGACACACTGGGAGTATTTTGAGAGTATTTCGGAGGTGTGCCTGAGGTGTATTTAAAGAGTCTGAAACTGTATTTATGCCGGACAGGAATTGAGGAAAAGAATTCTGGACACCCATTGATTCCCGGACGGACAGGCGGAATCCAGGACACCCAATGAATGGTTAGAAGGAAGAAAAATACTGGAAAGAGAATTTTGGAGGAGAATTCTGGAAATTCTGGAAATTCTGGACATCCATTGATTCCCAATGATTTCCAGGGATTTAAAAGATCCGATGATTCCTGACATAAACCGTCTGGCTCCAAAGTTATGCTTTTTGTCAAAAAAACAGGTTTTATCCCCGGTGGCTTGAAAGGTACAAGTTGATGCAGTGATTGATAAGGGAGTATATTAAACTGTGAACGGTTAGGAGGAAGCATGAAACTCCCTGGAAACGACAAAACTCCTGAGAGTTCGGAGAATGCTAAAAAGCAGTGGGGACTTAACGCACTGATTCTGGCGGGGGTATTCATTCTCAGTGCTGTGCTGCCCACGGGCTACAAAGCCTTTGCGCCATTTCTATTTTTAATCCCGGTTATTCTCAACGTTGTGAACAAATTCCGTCAGGCTGATGAAAATCCTGCCAATCCCGAAGATAACCGGACCTACTCCCCGCCGATGTCCAGCCAAAATTCTGCATCCGAACCTTACTCCTACAAGCAGAAAGATCCCAAGGATCCGAGAAAGTACAAACCGATCGGATAGACCGCAGACCGGAACTATAGATCAGCTGCACAGGTTACGCCGGATTACGCTCTTCTGACTCAAAGTGGGGTCCACAGATGCCTCCAAAATATCAGGAGCAAGATTATCAGGATTTCTTTCCAGTCAACTGACCGCCAGGATTTCCCTTCCGTCATCTTCCTCATCTACATATAATAGATACACGGTTCACTGAGATTTTTAAAACGGCACGAAAGCAAAATCTTCAGGGAAGGATGTATGTCCATTATTAACAAAAGGTTTGCCCCCTATAAAATCACCCGCCAGCCCGGCAATGGTGAAACGTACTCTACTTGTCATTGATGATCGAAGGGAGACATAAAGATGGATGTATCAGAGGCAATTCAAAGAAGGGTTACCATAAGAAAGTGGAAATCGGTACCAGTGGAGAAAGAGAAGATTACAAAAGTGTTGGAGTCGGGGAGAAGAGCTCCATCGTGGGGAAACGTACAGCCATGGCGATTTATTGTAATTCAGGATGCGGCAAAAATAGATGAATTGGCAAAAGTCGCTGCCGGTGGACAACCACAAGTCAGCACTGCTCCCGCTGTGATTGTTTGCTGCGGTGTGGCGGAGGTTTTTTCACGGAAAATGCACAGAGAGTCGCTGAAACAGCTCATAGAAGCTGGTGTGATGGACTGGCCGGAGGAATTTCTGGACAATGTGGTTCTGGAAAGCGAACAGTTCGCCCCGTACATTCTTGGTAAAGAAGTCATGACGATAAAAGCGGGTGAGCAGATTATGATTTCCGTGGCTTTTATGACACTTGAAGCTGTGAATCAAGGCCTGGGGAGCTGTTGGGTAGGTGCTATATCGCCCAAGGAAACTGCAAAACTCCTGAGCCTGCCGGAAGGTATGTTCGCTCATGATCTATTCGCTTTAGGGTATCCAGATGAAGATCCCAAACCAAGGCCGAGAAAGGAATTTGACGAAGTTGTTTTCTGGGGAAAATATGAGTAGATAAACCTGGACACCCATATTATTTGTAACTTTTTCTTGGCACTTCCCATGCAATCACCATTGGATATACAAACGGAGGTGAAAAAATGGGTTTGCCACGCAGCAAATATGTCCAGGAAGGGAAAGTGGGAGTCTATCACTGCACCAGCAG
Organism: Acidobacteriota bacterium; assembly: GCA_037386985.1. Taxonomy (GTDB): domain Bacteria; phylum Acidobacteriota; class UBA6911; order UBA6911; family UBA6911; genus UBA6911. The sequence continues at coordinate 7,521 of JARRLM010000122.1, forward strand.
GTGCGTTCGCCGGGCATTCCTCTGTGGTTTCGATCCTCAAACCGGCCGGAATTTCTCACACCGTAAAAAGTGGATCGCTGACAGATTACAGCAACTCTCTTCCATTTTCGCTGTCGATGTCAGCTCATTTTCAGCTATGGCCAACCATTATCACACTACCCTGCGCATCCGCCCCGACATCACTGAAGACTGGTCTGATTATGAAGTCGCTTCCCGCTGGCTGACTCTCTGTCCAATACGCCCTAGACCCCAAAAGGCGGCAAAAAAATCGGTCGAAGAACAAATCCAGAACCTGGCCTCTTGTTCCA
>JARRLM010000123.1:0-720 GCA_037386985.1 Acidobacteriota bacterium
TTTTTTAAAGGATTCAAATCTTCACCCCGACATCTAGCAGACCGATTTTCTCACAGCTATCATCTTCAACAAGAACCTTATTGAGGATAAGAGCCGGCTTCTACTGTGGCGGTACAGAGGACATAGTCTACTGCGTTGCGCGGGTTAGGCCTCTGCAAGCCTCCGTTTCATCTCGGCAAGCTTGGTTTTGATGGAGCCGTCGAAAATTGTATCCCCTATCTGAACGATGATCCCTCCCAGGAGGTCCGTATCTGTCTGCGGTTCCATCTTCACCCGTTTTCCCGTAACGCTGGATAGCCTTTCCCCTATGGCTTTAATGTCCGGTGGGTCAAGCGGTACCACGGTCGACACTTTAGCGTTCACAATCCCGTTATGTTCGTTCACAAGGTCCAGATAATTCTCATAGATCTGTTGAAAATAGAGAATCCGATTGTGCTCGAGAAGAACTCTCAGGAAATTGTGTGTGACCTGGCTTATGGGATGCACTTCAATCACACTGTCAAGCAGTTTTTCTTTTGCCTCGCGTGGCACACTGGGGCTGTCGAACGCCTCCAGGAGATCCGATACGGCCTTGAAGATCTCACTATACATCTTGAGGTCTTCCGTCACTGCCTGTTCTATATTTTTCTCAAAAACAACTTCTGCCAGCGACCTGGCATAGCGTCCTAGGATCGCAGACGATATCACTATTGCCTCCCAGATTCATGTCCAAGCGTGGGA
>JARRLM010000123.1:859-1786 GCA_037386985.1 Acidobacteriota bacterium
CCGCGATTCCGCCCAGTGTATTCGTCTTATCTGAAATATTCGAGATATTCGGATAAATGATGGCTATCCTGCGCTTTAAATAAACGCATCTTTATCCGGCCAACGATTCCTTCTCTCCAAAGTTGGTCAAGCTATCATAGGGACACGTTTCCGTCAAGATAATTTACAGGAAATAAAACCTCTATAGCTAGAAAGCTCAATGAATTAGGCAATATACCGCCACTCGGATCCTCATGGAGGCAAACAACGGGAAAACGGAAGACAAAACCCTGAAATCAGGGATTTTAGGAATTTCTGCCATGCTTATATACCAGGTCCAGAAACTCCATCCTCGTCTCAACAGAACGGCGGAAATTCCCGAGCATGGAGCTTGTTGTTGCTCGGGAGTTCTGTTTTTCAACCCCCCGCATTAACATACACATATGCTGCGCCTCTATGATCACCCCGACACCCAGAGGCTTAATGGTTTTTTGGATAGTTTTGGCAATCTGGGTTGTCAGTCGTTCCTGAACCTGGAACCTGCGGCTGTACATCTCTACGAGACGCACGATCTTGCTGATACCGATGACTTTCTGGTCCGGCAGGTATCCCACATGACATTTGCCGAAAAAGGGCAGAAGGTGATGCTCGCACATGCTGAAAAAATCTATATTCGATACAATAACCATTTCATCGTACTGAACATCGAACAATGCATTGTTCAAAAGTTCATCCGGGTCGACCGTATAGCCGCTGGTAAGAAAACGCAGGGCTTTATCCACACGTTCCGGTGTGCCAACCAGCCCTTGACGTTCCGGATCTTCTCCAACTTCCTCAATAATTTTACGAATATATTCCTTCATTCCTTACACCGTACAACCCTGCAACGGGCTACAAATACACTTAAAAATACCTCTAACAAACAGAGCCTTTATATTAGCATATTCA
>JARRLM010000123.1:1862-8235 GCA_037386985.1 Acidobacteriota bacterium
GTTCTGAGTTCTGGCTCCTGACTTCTGACTCCTGACTCCTGATCACATGAAAATTCACACAGTGAATTGAAATAGCAGCTTTTTGATATGAAATTGGACGAATTCAATTTTGATTTGCCGGAGAGCCTGATTGCACAACACCCGGTCGCAGATCGCGCTCAATCAAGAATGATGGTAGTCTGGAGGAAAACCGGCAAGAGGGAACATCTCATATTCAAAGATCTGCCTGAAATCCTGAATTCCGACTATTTCCTTGTAAGAAACAACACCCGGGTTTTTCCTGCACGCCTGAAGGCCAGACGGCCGGACAAAAAGGAAGAAATCGAAATCCTTCTATTACGGGAACAACGCCCGGGTGAATGGTCGGTACTGATAAAACCTGCCCGCAAAACGCCTGTCGGACAGGAGTTGAGAATCGGGGAATTGACAGCACATGTTCTTGAAATTACCGAGTCCGGCGGCCGGATATTACGTTTCGACTCGCGACCGGATTTAATGAAAGATATCGAAAGAATAGGGGAACCACCTCTTCCTCCATACATCCGTCGATCCAAAGAGCACAATTTTTCAGAGGACAAATTAAGATATCAGACAGTCTATGCACAGAACACCGGATCAATCGCCGCCCCGACAGCCGGGCTTCACTTCACACACGATATCTTCAAGCGTCTAAAAGATCGAAACATCCCCATATGTGAAATCCTGCTTCATGTCGGGTATGGAACTTTTCAACCCGTGCGGTGTGAAGATATAGAAGACCACTGCATGGAATCGGAATATTACAGAGTGGACACAGAAACTTTGAAGCAGATCCTGAAATATAAAACCGAAGGACGCCGCTTAATCGCAGTCGGCACAACCACAACACGGTGTCTTGAGTTTCTGGCCCGGAATGACCTTTCCCGGGAGGTCGCATCCGAAGGAGAATGCAATCTTTTCATCTATCCTGGATTCAAATTCAGAGCACTGGACGGCATGATCACGAATTTCCACTTGCCCCGATCGACTCTGTTTATGCTTGTCAGCGCTCTTGCCGGTCGGGATTTAATGCTGGATTGCTATCGTGAAGCCATCGCTGAAAACTATCGTTTTTTCAGTTATGGCGACTGTATGCTCATCCTTTAAAAAAGTTCTGAGTTCTAAGTTCTGAGTTCTAAGTTCTGAGTTCTGGGGCTTGTGGCTCCGTCCCTGCACTTTAAACTCAGAACTTAGAACTCAGAACTTAGAACTATTCTTGAGGTTTCAGGGGCGATGGGCCGATGAACTAAGGCGTAGAATATGGAGAACGTGTTGTTGATTGATTTCCAAGAGTGTGCCAAACAAAAGGTTGCAAATTACCCGATATTTCCAGCATGATTTCCTACAACAGCGGTCGATCCGGAGGCAGGCTCAAGACATGGAAACCACCACGGTAAGAATAGGGTGTCCAATCTCCGCAAAACCTTGCAATAAATGCATATCAAACGAAATATCCCCGTATTGCAGTCGTAGTAGTAAGTATCGGGAATGGAGTGTGCCGTCATGAAATGCACTGCGATACATGATCTGATACTAAGAAAGATCGACAGTGAATTGTCGGAATCCGAAAACAGGACTCTGGCTTCACATCTGGAGCAATGTTCAGACTGTGCTCGTGAATACGGTTTATGGACTCTTCCCAGCCGGATCGCACAGGAAATAACTCCTCCTGGACCCTCGCCCTATTTCTTCCAAAAAGTAAAAGCCCGTATTGAAGATGAAGCCCAGGGTGCGGCCGTCCTGCAGTTATTCGACAGTTTGGCGCGCAGAGTCATCCCCTCTATGATTGCCGTTACTCTGGCTTTACTCTCCCTATTTGCATACCTCCACTTGCGCAATCCACAAGATGATCTGTATGCAGCTTATGAAGGTGTGTTTATCGGAGAGGACCTGCCTCTTCATAGGATGGTTGTGGAACGAAGGAGCATAACCGACGCCAGCATACTCAATGCCATTGCCAATCAGTCAATGCAGCAAAATACCGGTTTCGAACTAAAATACAGGCAACCATCAAATTAAGTTTTTACTGATACAAATACTATGAAATCCAAGGCCAGCATCGTTCTATTGGGAATCGTGATTTTTCTGTTGGGTGCCATTGCAGGCGCAGTTTCCCACTCTCTATACCAGGAATACCTGAAAGCGGCTTTCTTCAAGGCCAGCTCTCAACCTGTAGACATCGTTGCAGGACTCGCCAAGGAATTGGAACTGGACGCTCAACAGACCGAATCCCTTCGAAACATCTTCGATGAAAGCATCGAAAACAGCATGGCACTCTCCCAGGAAATCTGGCCTCAGTATCAAACCATCTACAAAGAAACCGAGCAGAAAATCAAAGACATACTTCGAGAGGACCAGAGGGCACGTTACGAAGAATTTCTCCGTAAATTTCAGGTTCCTCCAATCCCCGAATCCCAGGGGAAATAACCCACTTTCAGCTCCTTAAACAGATACAAATGTTCTTATTCCGTCCGGGCTAGAGTCAGTACCGAAACACGCAATGCTCCGCATTTCATCAGGGCTCCGGATGCACTGGACGCGGTGGCGCCCGTAGTCATTACATCATCTATCAGGAGAATTCTCCGGCCGGATATCAGTCCGGAATTTACGCAATGAAACGCATTGCGGACATTTTCCCTCCGCTGCGTATCGGTCAAACCAACCTGTGGAAGGGTTGAACCTTTACGAATCAATGCCCGGTTATCGAAAGGAATTCCTGTCCGGTGTGCCAGCAACCGAGCCAGCAGTTCAGACTGGTTGTAGCCGCGACTGCGTCTGCGTTTGGGATGGAGAGGTATCGGAACTACAAGGTCGAAATCATCCCTGTCCCACGACCCATAATAAGCTTGGATCAGAAGCGGGACCAGAAGTGCAACCAGATTTCTCCTGCTATTGAATTTCAACCCCTGGATAAGACGGCCCAGTTCCCCGCTGTAAAATCCGAAGGAACGGGCGCCGGAATAAGCCGGTGGTTGCAGGATACAGTTGCCGCACAGAACATCTGCACCGGACTCGAAATTCGGCATCGGCAATCCACAGGAAGAGCATACAGGAGGCTGCAATCGCAGATCTCGGGCCTTATTCAGGCATTTCGTACAGACGCCGCGTTCTTTTCTATGCACGATCGGATCCGCACAGATGAAACACACTTCCGGATAGAAAAGGTTCAACAAACCGTCGAGGATTTGATCAAGGAATGAGACCGGATTTTCACTTTTTGATTCCATCAATTAGCAACAGAAGATGATTATTCTAAAAGTCCTTTCTCCACAAGGGCCTGGCACTCAATACAGTACCTGGCCCAAGGAACCGCCTCCAGCCTCTTGTGCTGGATCGGGTTCTCGCAGTGAGTACAGATTCCGAACGTTTGTTCCTCAATACGTGCAAGAGCCTCGCTTATCAGCTGGAGAATCTGACGATCTCCAGCACTTTTCCCGTATATGAATTCCTTCGTGTAGGACTCGACAGCCTTATCCGCCATATCCTGAATATCCGAGTCCTTCTCGCGCCCATATCCTTCGGTCTTGTGTACCATTTCCGTCAAGGAGAGCTGTTTCTGCAATAACTTGTCCTTGAAGTATTCGAGCTTTTTCGCATCCATTATCTATTCTTCATTCTCCATCTATAACAATGCTGAGTCTCATGATGTGATTCATAATTAGTATCCAGATTTCTTGCATGCTTATGGGTAAAACGGGCAGTGCTTCAATCTCAACCCTTATGATACGGGATCCCGCGCACTATACATAGCGCACGATAGACCTGCTCAAGCAAAAGCGCCCGGCACATCTCATGGGTCCAGGTCATCTTCCCTATCGACAAAACCATGCGGGCCCGTTCGGATATTTTACGGCTCAGGCCCTCGGGGCCGCCGATTATAAAAGTTATTGAGCGGCTTCCACTGTTCAGTTCGGATTCCAGCCAGCGTGAAAATTCAGAAGAGGAAATTTGTTTCCCTTTTTCATCCAGGGCTACCATCGTACCGGATGACTGTATATGCCTGGCGAATTCTTCCGCTTCCCCTTCGACCAGTGCGGCGGCCTTTAAGGACCGTTTTTTGGAGAGGTCGCGAATTTCAACAACATCACAGGGAACCATGTGACGGATCCTATCCAGATAGTCCGATATCAGTCCGCTGACGAAAGAATTTTTAGTCTTTCCAGTCCAGAGAAATCTCAGGCGCATATAAATAGTCGAACGTCAAAGGTCGAAAAAAATGTTCGCAAGTTCCAGGTTCTGTTCGCTGGTTGCAGGTTCCAGGTTCAAAAACTTTAAGACGTCGAAGGTTAAGGGTTATAAGCTTTTATGGGTGTTTACTTTGAACAGTCAACTATTAACTGTTAACCCTTTACTGCTTACGGGCCACTTCTTTCCCACTCGCTTCCTTGATCAGCTTTTCTGCATCAAGTTTTTTGCCGTCTCTCCAAAGCCTCTCCAGATCATAGAATGCACGCGCCTCTTTCGAGAATATATGAATCACAAGATCGAAGTAATCCATAAGGATCCATTCAGAATTCTGATACCCCTCGATATGAGACGATTGGATGCCAGATTTCTTCAACTGTTTCTGGATTTCATCCGCAATCGCCTGCATCTGCCGAGAAGAGTCCCCTGTACAGAAAAGAAAAAAACTGGCGAATGAAGCGATCTTGGAAATGTCCAGCGCCAGGATATCATGGGCCTTTTTATCATCTGCCGCTTTCAGTGCAATTTTCAAAACATCCATTATCTACCACCATACAAGTGCAGTTTCTGAATATAGGCGTACACCGCTGTGGGAATAAAACTGCGAAAATTTTGCCCCGCAGCCGCGAGGTTCCGGATCCGTGTTGCAGAAATATCCGGAGCATCGGTATCTACAATAAAAAGTCGATTCCCCCCGGGCCCGTCGTCTTCTATCAGTTTTTTAATCCGAGTTCGGCGGGATCCGGAACAGTCGCGAACACGTTCTCTGGCCTTTTCCGGTAAATAGTCCTCTAAATTACCTGTGTCAGAGCCGGGACGAAGGACAAAAATAAAGTTGTACGTTGTCAGCAGTTTTTCACTCTCACGCCAGGATTTGACCTCGCATAGAGAATCGCCTCCGGCGATAAAATAAACCTCTCCTTTGTCCCGATCCATGGCTCGGGCAATCTTCCGCATTGTATCCACAGAATAGGAGCTGGCGTGAGGTTCCAGTTCAATCAGGGAGGGAACGAATGAAGGTTCTTCGGAAGTTGCAAGACTGACCATTGCATATCGATGCGTCAGTGCAATCAGGCTTTCTTGAGACTTATGAGGAGGTGCGGCTGCTACAACAAACCGGACTTCCGACAGCGAGAAAAGTTTCTGAACGGAACGGGCGATATGCAGATGCCCCAGATGGATCGGATTAAATGTTCCGCCAAGTACCCCGAGTCTGAAAATGCCCAATCAGCGCTCCCTCCCAAATACTATTTTATTCCATCAAGATTATATAATTATAAATGCAGAATATTTCCAATAATCCCGACCAATTCACTGATTCCCTGTCCCGTTACCGCAGAGATTGAGTGAAAGAGCAGGTTCTCACGCTCGCACATCTCTTTGAGACGGGACACCTTGTGGGGATCGGAGAGCACGTCTATTTTTGAGGCTACGATTAACTGTTTTCTGTCCAACAGTTCGCTGTTGAAAAGGCAAAGTTCCCGTTTAATGGTCTCATAGCCTTCAATCGGATCGCGACCTTCGTGATATCGGCTACTACAAAACTACGGAATTCGTCTACCTGCACCACTCCAAGATGAGGCTCCAGGGTCGTAAATGGGTAGGCCGCGATTTTTGATTTTGCCGCACTAATACGTGAAATAAGGGTCGATTTGCCCACGTTCGGGAATCCGATCAGACCGACATCTGCAATCAGCTTCAGGTTCAGGGACAGCGCTGCTTCCTCTCCAGGCCTTCCAGGCTCAAAATGCCGGGGAGCCTGGTTCGTCGATGTCGCAAACCGGGCATTTCCTCTGCCGCCTTTTCCTCCCCGCGCGATTACCAGCCGTTCTCCAGCGCTTCCAAAATCATGAACCAGAATATGTTCCGGTTCCCTGTACACCTGAGTTCCCGGAGGAACCGGGATGGTAATATCGGAGCCGTCTTTGCCGTGCCGGTTGGACCCCTCTCCGTGCCGCCCCCGCTGTGCCTTGAAAATCCTCTTGTACTGGAAATGCAGAAGCGTGTTCACCCTGTCGGAGCATTCCATGTATACGCTTCCGCCGTCTCCACCATCTCCACCGCTTGGACCTCCCTTTGGAACGAACTTCTCCCTTCGGAAAGCGACACAACCGTCTCCTCCTTTACCGGCGATCACCTGAATTTTTGCACGATCTATAAACAAACCTGC
>JARRLM010000124.1:0-7417 GCA_037386985.1 Acidobacteriota bacterium
TCCGATATTAAGTTATATAAGCTCGTTTATGATGACAATTCAATATATGGATAATGCACAGGTTGAAAAATAATATCGGATCGTTGCCATGCTGTGGAACGCTCTGAATCGCCCTGTCGATCAGTTCATCGGCTTTATCCCTATCCCCTGTTCTTACCAGGTTATTAGCAAGCGACAACAGGTCTCCTGTAGACGATTCATAGTCATTGATAAATTGTTCATCCAGGGCATCCGGATCCTCTTTTGCAATCTGTTCCATTATGCTTTGCGTCACACTCGATTCCATCCTGTAACGGGCTTGTATCGCAGATTCTCCAAAAGATTCCAGAGGATACGGCCATGTCGAAAGAATCTCCTCAGCTTTATGATAGTTGATGGAGGCAAGCTTATTTAAAATTGTAGTTGCGGAAGAAGTAACTTGAGCATAACTTCTATCATCAATGGCTTCTAGAGCCCGAAGCTGTAATTCAAGAACGAAATATTCACTGACGGATTCAGCTTTGGATGGCTGCAGTGTACTCCACGCCGATACGATACTACTTATCTCTGAGGTTGGTAATGGTTCCAGCATTATTGCCAATTCTGTAGCCTCCTGAAGGGCTGACCGGGCATTTTCCAACTGTTCAACCGGTATTCGCATTCGATGGGCGATGCGCTTCAGTTCTTTCTCTTCTTTATCAGTGCTTCCACTTTCGTAATCCTTGGCTAGAACAGGAAAAGCCATACATGAAATAATAAGTATTGTTGCCAACCGTTTAGACTTTCTCATATTCACCCCGCAACGGATCTTTTTAAATATCGTTATGTTCCTTTCGGATGAGTCATCATGCGTATAATCTTTTAATTGAACGAACTGCCAAAATCTCCATCCCTCAATGAATTAAAGATTCGGCTGGTGATCGTATCCAATTCTACAAAATGAACAGGGGCTATAATCCGCAGGCAAATTCCTTGACTGAAAAATGATGGTTAAATAATCGCCCTGTAGTAAAGATAATGCAAGAAAATATCCGATGGACCTTATGATTACGAACTTTTTAGTAGATGTCGAGGGATAATTACAATGGACTGATCATCAGCCCATTCATATTTCCTTCCTCAGAGTAAAACAGGGATTTGATCTTATCAGTAACGCCATACCGGCACTACCAAATCAAACATTACATGTAAGGTTTTCCACTAAACTTTCGAACCAGATTTTCCCTTCCTCCCTCCGCACTATCCGCATATAATATTTTCACCTTTCACCATGATTTTTATTGTCGGCAATAAGGAGTGACTATGAATGTTTCCATTAAATACTGCACTGAATGAAACTATTTACCCTATGCTTCCCGTGTGGAGGACGAATTAAATTCAGCCTTTTCCGGTATCAACGTCCAGCTTATCCCAGGACATGGTGGCGTGTTTGAAGTCGCGCTTGATAACAAGCTGATTTATTCAAGATCAGATACCGATCGTTTCCCTAACGATGGTGAAATTACCAATATCATTAAAAATATGTAAACGGCGACTGAATAGTTGAAGTACCCTGCTTTTATATCGGAAGCCAAAGGTTGGACTGCATCATGGATTCACTTTCCGTCATCTGCATCCGCCACCTGCACTAAGCAAACTTTCGCCAATCATCCACATCGCACCCTGCCAAGGCGACCTGATTCGCAATCATAGCAATGCTGTGTGCGTGTTCGTGTTGGCTAATGCGGCTGAGTACAACATCATCATTTATCGGGAGGTTCAATTGTAATTGTAGTCGGCGGAGTTTGCCGGGTTGGCGCGGTCGTTGGGAGGAGAGGAACATCTCCATGTCTTTGGAATTCTCGCTTGGCAATAAACTCCTGTGGTTGTCCCATTCCACTTCGTTCTTTACACGTAAACTTGATCTCGTTAAGAGCCACTGTTCCTTTACACATCAGCAGTATTTCTTTTCCGACAAAGCTTCGTATAATGACGAAAGAAATTTCGTCGCCATTTATTTTACCGTCGCTGATGACAGTCTCGCCTTGAGGATTGGTAACTTTTCCGGTTAATCTTGTCCCGTTAGCTTTAAAACTGAAGACAGTTTCGACAGTTTCGACAGTTTCTATAGTTTCGGGATTTTCGACACCACGCGGTGTCTGCGCGATCCAACTCCCGTCTATATCAGCGGCCCATACCGATGTTAGCCGAACCAGCAAGATGACTGTCCCGATAGAAAAGATTCTTTTTTTCATGAGGTAAGTAACCTCCTTTTTTTAACGGGTCTGCTAATCATTAAACCAAAATATTTTCATAAAAACAAACAGGGGTTTGTCGCAGGGATCGGGATAAAGACAAGTGGCATAGACAAAAAGAACCGTAGGGCGTCAGCGACATTTGGCATTCAGGCTTCAAGAATAAGAAGCGCTTTAGCCCAAAGCTGATAAGGCAAGTTTAGCATTTTCAGCCCGCAGCACAGCAAGCGTTTTTTCCTTCTGGTTTGGATTGAATCACTGCGATAGTCGGTCTCATTTCAATGCCCGCCCGGGATAAGGTTTCAGCATCAAGGCCTTCCACAGTGCTGCGCTGACCGATAGCGCCCTGCTGCTCCAGGCACAGCGCCGCAAGATGGAAGAGTGAATCGTGGTGCAGGAGGTCTGAGTCAACGCACCGGGAAGTCGAAGTAGGTCCCGGGGAAGGGCTCGTCCTCGAGAGTGAAGTGCCACCACTCGCGCTCGTACGGCCGGAAGCCGTGCTTCGTCATCAGGGTCCGCAGGAGCAACCGATGGGCGCGCTGCTCGGCGGTCAGCCCGTCGTAAACGGGCCAGGACTCGGGGCCGAAGTAGTCGAATGGGGAGCCCATGTCGATCTCGGCACCGTCGGCCGTTCGGACGATTGTGAGGTCCACAGTGCTGCCGCGGGTGTGGCTCGAACGTGCAGCGATGTACTCCTCGCGGAAGAGTTCCTCCTTGGCCACGTGCGGGTAGAACTCAGCCTTGGTGCTCGTGTCGTGGATGTCCCGGGACCAGCGTATGAAGTGGTCGACCGCACGTTGCGGCCTGTAAGCATCGAAGATCTCTAGGCCGAAACCGTAGGGATTCAGCTCCGCTTCGACCGCAGCCAGCGCCTCGGCAGCGCGGCGCGTCAGGATCGCGCGCGGGGCTTCGTAGCCGTCGACCCGCGCGCCGACGAAGTTGTGGCTGCCGAAGTAGCGCAGGTCGACGACAATATCAGGCATAATCTCATCGACGTAGACAAACTCCGGCGGGAGCCCATTAGTTCCTTCGGCTTTCAGCGTAGTAGCGGACCGGCAGCCGAAGCAGGCGACCAGAAACAGCACTGCAGCGTACCGCAGTACAGGAAAATTATTTCGATTAGAATTCCTTTCGATCATCTTCAATGCCGGCCATAAATATTGCCGCGTGATTTCCTTTTTTTATGGGTTCCCCCTTACAAAACATATTAAAATCAAGGCCTGAAATTCAACGATAATAGCATCAGGCAGCTTATCGGAATTAAAAGGCAGCTTTGGATAGAGAAGGAGATTTTAAAAAAGGCATTTATTCCTCAATGAAACACCTCAATATCCTTGTTGTTGTTCCCGATTTTAAAAGCGACGCACTCAAAGCAGACAAGGAATGCCTGCGTCTTATCCGTTCCGTCAGCCCGGGAATCAACGTCCGGGACGGTGCGGCACTTGCGATGGCTGAACGTGAGGGAGACCACTCCGGCAAGAAAAAGCTCGATGCGCTTTTGGCCCGGGCCGACGTGATTTACGGGCTGTGGGCGCTGCAAAACACCATAGCGCGCGCTCCGAAACTGCGATGGATCCAGGTGATATCCGCAGGAGTGGATCGCTGGATTGGTACCGATGTGTGGCAAAGCCGGGTGATTCTCACGGGCGTAAGCGGCATCCATGCTACGCCTATCGGCGAATTTGCCATGATGCTGATGCTCATGTTCGCCAAGAAGACATTGCTCGGTTTTCAAATGATGCGGTCGCGGCGCTGGCAGCGCTACCAGGCAGGCACCCTGCGCGATAAAACTGTGGGCATTGTGGGACTGGGGCATATCGGTAGGGAGGTAGCCCGCCTTTCGAAGGCGTTCGGAATGAAAACCATCGCGACACGGCGCTCGTCAAAAAAACCGGGCACAGCCAGGCACATCGACTTGCTGTTGCCTCCAACGCGCATGAAGCAAATGCTTGCCGCAAGCGATTATGTCGTCGTGTGCGTGCCGCTCACAGCCGAGACACGCCACATAATCGGGAAACCGGAATTCGACGCAATGCGGCCATCGGCCGTTCTCATAAATGTCGGGCGAGGTCATCTGATCGATGAAAAGGCACTCATACGCGTCCTCGAAAAGAAGCGGATAGCCGGAGCGGGCCTGGACGTTACATACACCGAGCCTTTGCCTGAAGACAGCCCGCTCTGGGGATTGGATAACGTGATTTTAAGCCCCCATATTTCCGGCGATATGGAAGATTACCTGTTGCACGCCACAGGTGTATTCTGCGAGAACCTTCGCCGCTATCTCGACGGCAAAAAACTTCTCAACGTGGTCAACAGAAAGAAAGGCTATTGAATTGAACCTCCCCGAGTTTGCCGGAGAACTGAGCTGCTATATGCCCAAAATAGACTTTAAATGCACATATTATAAAAGTATCTCTATCTTAATTTGTATTTTATGAAGCGCTGATACCTCCAATAAGACAGAAATGCCCGGAATGAATCAAGAACTCTATTTCTCGTGGATGGCCACTAAATTTGAGCATGCTCTGAAGAATAATATATTGTTCATCCAATTGTAACCAGTCGCGCGAATGGCATAAATGCATATCTGTTTCTTCGATAGATTCGCGACAACCAAGAATTTCCCTTTCGGCATCGGCAACCGCCCCCTATAATAGGCTTACGATTTACCACGAATAATCAAGAGGTGGTGGATTGGCTCCATTTCATTATTGCACTGCTCCCTCGGAGGCACATGCCGGACGCACCCATGGACGCCGAACAGTCATCCGCGATGCGAAAGGGCGCCTTTCTGGGGCTGGTTGCGGTTTTCACAACCCATTTTGCATCCACTTTCTATGTCCGAGGATTAGTGGTGGCGGCGCCCAAGATCGCGGCGGATCTCGACGGCATGGATTTGTTTGCCTGGGCGATTTCCCTGCCGGCGCTTGCTGCGGTTTTCGTGGTCCTGGCTTTCAGCAAACTCTCGGACATGCACGGGCGCCGCATCATGATCACAATCGCCCTGGGCTTTTTCATTGCAGGTGCGATCATGGCCGCCGTCAGTCAATCATTTGAGTTCAATATCCTTGCCCGCGTTATCATCGGTATCGGTCAGGGCGCTCTGGCCCCCCTCTGCTTTTCCGTGATAGGGGATCTCTTCCCGCCAGCCGAGCGCAGCAAATGGACCGGGATGCTCCAAATCCCGTCCGGTATCACTGCCCTGCTAGGCCCAACGCTGGTCGGTATGATCACCGACAGCGTGAGCTGGCGATATCTCTTCTGGATTATTGTGCCGCTGCTGATGATCTCCGGAGTCCTTGTGCTTTGGGGCGTTCCATCCAGCGCGAAACGTACCGCCCACAAACTGGATATCCGCGGCACCATGGTTTTAGGCGTCGCCGCATCCACCATGATCCTGGGATTTTCATGGGCCGGGGATGTGTATGCCTGGACGTCCTATCCAATTGTCGCTTTGTTGGGCATATCCGTAATTACCTGGAGCATTTTCTTTTGGATCGAACGCAGAGTCAGATGATTACGCCCTTCACCGTGATTATGGCCTTTGTGGGCGTTCCGACAGGATTCCTGCTTGCACGGACAAAACGCTACAAATGGATGTATGTCACCGGCTATGCGGTCCTGACAGCCGCATTGTTCGGCATGCTCCTCTTCGATGCGGCCACTCCCATTTGGCTTGGTATCCTGGTAACGGCCCTGGGAGGTCTTGGCCTGGGTGCAATTCCCACCCTCAACACGCTCGTCGCCCAGTTTGCCGTCCCGAAAAGGCTGCTGGGTGTGGCGGTGGGCGCCATGTTTTTCTTCGTGATCATGGGCAGGGCCATATCTCCAGCCATCCTGGGGTCTGCAATGAACGTGACCTATGAAAACACTCTCCAGGAGACCCTTCCTGCCGAACTCGAACGCATTGCGGACCAGGCAGCTCTAATGTCTGTGGCGAATTCCCGCGTGCTTCTGTCGGAGGAAGCCACGGCCGAACTCCGGGAATTTATCGAAGGACTCGAAAGCCGGGAATCCGCGCTGTTTGAAAAGACGGTTCAGGCCATCCGCGATGCTCTGGAGGCCAGCCTGAAGATCATCTTCCTGATTGCGGCCGTAACCACACTGCTATCGTTCCTGCTTATTGTCACAATTCCCGAAATCTCCATGGATGCGGAGGTCAGCGATAAAAAAGCGCCGGATGCCGTACAACCTGGCCATAGCCGGTAAAAAAAGGGGTTCATTATAATCGTGATAATGTTCCTGTAATGCGCAAGGTTTCGGGATTGATGCACCGTTGAAAGAAACATCAAAACCTGACGGCATCCCGCCTTACCACACTAGCGCTTTTTCTGCTAGCGCCAGTCGTCGATGCGTGTACTCCCTCCCATCAAAACCATATTCCGGCTCAGCCTGAAATCCGTCACAAACCATGTTGTCTGGCCCCCACCTCCGGTAACAATGACATTTATTGAGGATTCCTGGAAGGGTTTTACCTTCTGCCCGGAAGGGTATAGAGTTGTTTCAACATTTTCTGAAAACCACATGCTAAGCTGCTCCTTGGTCTTAAAACCATAGCTATCCTTGAGAAGTTCGGCAACGGTCGGATCCATAATGACTGTTGCAGATCCCATTGTAAGGGCCTTCATATACTCGCCCATCCACATGTATACGGGATACTCCCTTTTGGCTTCCGTTACGCTGGAAATATAGGACCAGCCGGTTGCCACGGACAGGACGCTGTCGTTCGGTTTGAAACCCGCCTGCACATGAAAGGACTCCCATCCTTCAGGCAATGCCTCCTCGTTTTCCGCGATACAGACATTGTTGTATTGCATGGTGCTTCCCAGGGTGCTCCAGGTTGTTTCTCCGCTATGCAGACCGCCGATAGTTTTCGACATAATTGTGTAAGCGCGGCCGATAACCGAATTGGCCTCATTATGCGGTCCCATAACATTGAGACCGTAATTCATTCCTATTTCGTCGCGTATGGGTCCGTTGACCAGGATCATATTGGCCATGGAGGAGGTGGAGTTTCCAAAAGGCACGTGGTTGGCCAGGGCAAGGATCACCGGCAGATGTTCCGGTTTGGCGCCGGCCATAACGGCGCAGGTCGCCACTCTCTCTACGGTAACTTCCCGCTTGCCTCCCGGCCAGTCCAATACCTTGATGACTTCGTCCGGTTCATGGGAAGTGCCTTTCAGCATATTTGCCACCCGTTCTTC
>JARRLM010000125.1:0-5682 GCA_037386985.1 Acidobacteriota bacterium
CAGGATAAAAGTCGCGACCAGGAGGAACAGCGAAAGCATCGCAAATCCGCGCGAGAACGTCAGGCCCAAAGAAAGGCCCATCATGGCCGGAAGGAACAGGATGAGACTGATGCCGATGCTGGAACCGACATAATTAATCAAAAAAGCGCCTGCCGGCGATACAGGCAGGTGCATGAAATTATCGAGCGATAAAAGTTCCGTTCGCTGCAGTTCGGACATCAGGCCCACGAACCAGAAAATAATAAAGGCGCCTGCAACACCGTCCCATACGAAGATTAAGACCGTTGGTTGGACCCGGCCTAAAGCAAAGATACCGACGAGCAGTCCGGCAATGAATGTGATTGCACCGCCCAGGATCCTAAGACCGGCCAGGACTGCCGCGATGATAACGCCGCCGGTCCCCGATCGTCTGACCTGATTTGCGGAAAGGCGCCAGCGCACCCAGATATAGGTTTTAAGATGCTCCCAGTTCACAGCGTCTCCTCGGAGAGCCAGGAAAGTTTGTGCGTTACCTCTTCATCAGCGCCGACTTTCTCAAGAAAACGCTCTTCCAGAGAACTCCCCCGTCGGATATCGTCCAGGCCCGCCTGCTCGACAAGCTTGCCTTCCGCAATGATTCCTACATGCGTGCACAGCTTTTCGACGACATCAAGAACGTGAGACGTCAGAAACACTGTGGAACCGCGCCTGATATAGTTCATCAGCATGTCGCGGATCACGCGCGACGTTACGGCGTCCACCCCTTCAAACGGTTCGTCCAAAAACAGCAGGTCCGGGTTTGGAAGCAGCGCCGCAGCCAGCGCCAGCTTCTTTTTCATGCCGTGCGAATACTCGAGCACGAGCTTTTTCTCGACATCCGCGAGTCCCAGCATATGGAGGAGATCGTCCGTACGCGCCCTGACCGTATCGGCAGGCAGAAGGTACATACGCCCGATGAATGTCAGATGCTCGCGCGCTGTCAGGTTCTCGAACAGAGCCAGGTCTTCAGGCAGAACGCCGATTTTCCGTTTGGCTTCAAGGGATTCGTCTATATCGAACATGTTTTTGCCCAGAACGCGTGCTTCACCTCTCGACGAGGCCAGCAGTCCTGTAAGCATTTTGATCGTGGTGGATTTTCCCGCCCCGTTGGGACCCAGGAATCCGTAAAACGTTCCATGCTCCACCCGAAGATCGATGTGATCGACAGCGCATAATCTGTCGAACAATCGGGTCAGACCTTTGGTTTCAATTGCAGGCTCCATAAGGTATTGATTTATAGCAGGAATCGTCTTAATAAGAAACCTATCAAATACCCGATATTGGGAATACTTGTAGTTGCGGGCCTTTACGGCATACACAGGCTTGCCTTATGGGCCGAGGAGAGAGGATGGATCTACTATCGTAAGAAAAGAGGCGGAAGCGGTACGCTGGGAAATGCACTTCTTGAGCTCCAGACCTTTTTAGAGCCTTCCAAGCGTCATATCCTGGACGAGCGTGTAAAAAAGGATCCCGAGGTTCAAGACTTCGGTGATAAACCAAAGGCCAGAATTTAAGATTTTAAATTGCATACTTCAGGCAAAACAGGAACCTTGATTCTCCTCTGGCTCTCCTTCCGGCTTGTCGGGGCCAATCGATGATCTGACGGATACTGCGGAAAGAAAACCATGGGATTGAAAATATGCGCCGGATCATTGAACCTGCATTGTTTCATCGATAGACATCACCGGCAGATCGCTCCCGGAATCCACAGGTCTCGCTGTAATGAGAAAATGTTCGGCTCCATTCACCTCGATGCTGTACTCATAGCCCCAACCGTTCCCGTTCGGAAGGTTGCCGGCAATACCGGAACTTCGCAGTTGTTCCAGGGATGCATAGGTCCCATTCGTCGCCATATAGAACCTTTCCGATTGCCCGAGGGAAAGAAGACCCTGGCGGACGGCTATAAGATTGGTCTGCTGCGGCAATGGCTCATCGTTTGGACCGCTCTGTATTTGACTGGAGTAGATAAAGTAACCGATTCCCAGCACCATTAAAATCCCAATGAATCCAAATGTAGCTCTCATCGTATCCGAACCTCGCTTAAATCTTATAATTCAGTCTTCTGATAATGTATCGGCCGGAATCAACTTGAGGTTTTAGATTATTTCCAACGTCCGGGAAGCATTCTTCTGACGCGCTACAGTGTCTGGCCCGCACTTCTCACGGGATTTCAGCACAGGGGCAAAGGACCTGTGAGAAATGCGGATCCGCTTCAATGCTGCAGACGGGCGTACACCAACAATTACCTGATGCTCTGGATCTCTTCCGACATGCCCTGTTCGTAAGTGCTCCACCCGGAATTTATTCCATAGGGGCCGCGGAAGAAAACGGCTTCAATCCGGCGGATCAGCCCATTTTCTATCTTGAACAGCTCCGCAAGCTGCCAGGACCAATTAATTTGCACGTGATCGAAAAAGCCGAAGGCAAAGACAATGCCGCGTTCACGATCGACAGCCACAAAGCGGCGATCGCGGATCCTTGATACGACACCCCTGAGGGAATTTTCAAACTGCTCCTTGCAGTTGGTCTGGGTTGTCTGTATGCCGTTTTCAAAGCGGTCGCAGTCATCCGTGAAGGGATAGTAGCCTTGGCCATCATTGCGCTGCAAACCCTCGAAGTAGTAATTGGCGGTTTTTACCAGTTCCTCGCGCGAAGCCCTTTCCGCTTCAGGAATAACTTCGGAATAAACCGGATGAGGTGCCCCCATTTGCTCCACCCTGTCGGCGGTTGACGGTGGTGGGGGGGCATCCTGTTTTGCACCGCCGAAGGACAACTGGGTTTCCGGACGCACAACGAGTTGTTCCGCCTCGGAGATCTTCCCGTTATCATCGATTTTCAGGCGAATCGCGACAGCCGCCAGGGTGCCTTCCGAGACCTTTGCACCCGGGGTTTTCTTAACGGGAGCACCTCCTCCTTCCCGGACCGTACCGATAAAGGCGATCTGACTGGTTTCGATATCAGGAACATAAAACTTATAGGTTCCCTTTCCTGATATGCTGTACCAGAGCCCCTCGCCGCCCAGCGGCAGCCTTACACCATTTTCGGTAAACTTGCAGTCCCGGGTAAAAAGTTCAAGGCTTGGATTATTCGCCTCCATTGAATCCAGATACCTGTTGAGGTAATTTTCCAGGCAGGCGCGGTCACAGGCCCCTCAACCCGGAGCCTGTGCAAATGCGCTCGGCAACATCAAAAGTATAACTGCACCGACAATCAGTCTTATCCGCATGATACTCTTCCTATTCAGATAGAAGATCTGCAAACACATAACATCAGGATTATTGTGCGATCATCATACTCACACTGGATGATCCCTTCAACTGTTTAGTCCGACAGACAACACGTACTTATTACTGCTCCGGCCTCGGGCCGTAATGCGGCAGCGGTGCGTCCAATTCATAGGCGCCGAGATCCGGCGCACTGCCGTGGAATCCGTCCGTGACATTCGGTAACACGGTGCCGGCATCAACGGCTTCCGCGTCTTGGCGCAAACGCAGGTCCACGGTGTCCGTCGCCACAACACGGGTTGGATCGGAAAAATCGGGCATCGGGGCATTGACGAAAATGTCGTAGTCGACGAGCCGGCTGTGACGATCCTGCCCCGTTGCCTCCGAATAGGCCTGTAGAGACGGGAAAATTCGCTCTCTCAGCGCAATGGATTGATTCTGCCGCGGATCGCGACGCGCCGGGTAGAAATTACGTATTTCCTCAAAGGGGGGTGAGTTCCACGCAAAGGCCTCCTTCGATTCCGGATTGGGACGGAAACCGTTGTAGTCGGAAGAGCTGTAGTTGGTGTACGTATCTACCGACAGCACCCGCGGTGCCGTGCCCTGCCCCAGCAGCAGGTTGTTTCGCAGGTGCAGATTTGACATGGGCGTAAGCTGCCTGAACTCCCCGACATAGGTATTGTTCAGGTAATAAACGCCTGAGGGATCGCCGTGAATCTTCACCGGCCCCCACCATGCGTTGTACACAACGTTACGGATAAAATAAACCGGCCCGCCCAGTACGGGTTGAGGGCTCATCGCTCCGAGCGGCGCGTTGAAACAGCGGTTGCGCAGAACACGTACATTGCGCACGGATCCATCAGCCTCGAAACAGTTGTCGTGAACGACTGAAACATCGTTGTTGTATATGTCGATAGACACAGGCAGGCGGTCGGGCGGCGTGTCCGGATAGCCGTCCGGCATACCGTAGGTTGCATGGTCGATGCCGTCGTGAAAGCCGCGCACGCGGTTGTAGGCTATTACGTGGCCCTGTCCGTAGACTGAAACGGCATAAAAGGATTTCAATTTTGCGCGCTCGTCGAAATCAGGCCGACTGGCCCATGGTTCAATCGCGAACCACGTGAAGACATAGTTCAGGTCTTCGCGGCCGAGCATGTCGTTGTCGGCGATGTAAAATCCGCTCGAACCGGACCAGTCCGAATGCACGGCTGTGCCGATATTCTCGAAACGGCAATGTTTTACCGTGATGCCCTTCGCACCGGCGATGTCTTTCATGCCGGCTTCAATGGCGGTACCCGTGTTGCGGAACGTAACTCCCTCGAAGTAGTGATACTGCGCGCCCATGAGATTGAACAGGACGGTGTTGCCGTCCCCGTCGAAAATCACTTCGCCGTCGCCCGCTGCGACAATTGCTATCGGGCGTTCCGGGGCGCCGTCTTGTGTCAGGTAATATGTGGCATCCCACGGAGTTCCGCAGCATGTCGTGAAACCCGAATTGATTTCATGCGAGTAGTGATCGTGTTTGCTGAGGTAAAGACCTGCATGAACTTTGATAATGTCGCCCGGGCGCACACGCGGCGGCGAAGCACGGCTCCAGTCCCCGCCAAGCGATGCCATATAGTACGCTTCAAGCAGTCCGGAGAAAGCAGGCTCTTCGCGCTGCCCTTCATATCCGGGCGGATACACGTGAAAAACGCGGCCGTCGGAGGCAGGTTGAGGCTCGGCGCGTGTTTTAACCGTAACATTCTTCTCGGATTCTCCGATCACGCCGTCCGGATCCTGAATCTGCAGGCGAACCTCATACTCGGTATCTTCCTTCAGGTCGAAGAGGCTTCCGGCAAACATGTTGGGGGCGGTGTAATCGAGCGATCCCCGGAGAAAAGTCTCCTCATTCTGCAGGCGCAGGGGATCTAGCCCGCGCAACCATTCCGTCTCGCCCTTCCTGCGATAGACAATGGAAACCCGTGCATTGCGGTTGTCATCACCCTCGATCGGCCATGCGAAACCAAGGGCCATAAGTGTAGGCGGATCCACAATTACCTCACCCGTGGTGGTGCTGTCAGCCGCCCAGGCAACCGATTCCATCATGAGCGATAACAGCAGAGTGGCTACAAGCTTTTTCATTCGCTACTCCCCCTTCAACCCGTAATCTTTGAAAAAAGCGGAAAATGGATCACACATTAAAAACTCCTTCCCTATATTGTCACCCGGCGAGTGTATCATTTTCCAATTCCTTCCGGACAACCGTTTTCGCTACAAACTCATTCTCGGGGAGGAGTCCATTTCGTTGCGCTACAGGAGGAGATCCAATAAAACTCCTGTAATAGGCTTTAAAATCAGGATGTGTTGGTATAGGATTTCCTTTTAAAATCCGGTACCGGACAATCATGGATTAAAATTTGAGCGGAACCCATATAGTAAAATGACGGATTCACCTTCA
>JARRLM010000126.1:0-7654 GCA_037386985.1 Acidobacteriota bacterium
GGACGTTGTCGTTCAATTGATATTCCTTTATAAAAGTAGAAAAACTGGAGGTATCTCGGAACTCCCAAATTAATAGAAAATCTGAATTTTAGTGTGAAGCTATTTCCGAGTCAGCACACTAGCCTGATTTTTCTTTAGCGGATTTTGTTTTGCGGGTAGCGGTTTTTCTGGCTCTGGTTTTCGTTGCCGATGTTTTCCTCTTCTGTTTTGTGGTTGTTTTTTTGTTGGTGGATTCGGTCGCAGTCTGCTCTGCGGCTGTTGCGGATTGTGTTTCAGATGCAGCCTCCGAGGCCGGTTTCGTTGATGCCTTCTCGGACGCTGCGGATTTTTCCGTGTCCGCTTCTTCGGCTTCTGCAATCTCGGACTTCGTAGTTTTAATCTCCTCAGTTTTGGGGGACTTTCTGGACTTTGTTCCCGCTTTCGCAGATTTTGTAGACTTCGTTCTTGTTTTTGTGGACTTTACGGATTTGGGCTTCTGAGTTTTCGAGTCTTTGGAGGGAACTCCAGGTTCCTTTTTTTCAGTTCCGGACTTTGCGGATTCTGCCTCGGCTTTTTCGGATTCTAATTTTGTTTTTTGAGTCTCTTTCGTTTCGAATTTCTTTCTTTCAGGTTTTGCTTTACCGTCTTGTACGGGTTCTTCAGGAACCGTTTCCGTGGTCTCTCTAGGGAAGAGCTCTCCCGGATAGATGCGCAATATGCCCTGGCGGTTTCTTTCAACACGAAGAAGTCCGTCCTTTTGAGCCTGACGAACCAGATCGTAGGTGCTGGTAATGCCAAATTGATGTTCGTCGAAGGTCGGCTGAAGCGTCCTCAGGAATTGTTTGAAGGTTCGTAGATACAAAGGCCAATGAGGTTTTGATTTCGATTCCCTCAGGAGTTCCTGCAAGACACGGGTTGCTTCGGAAGGCTGCCCCGGTACGACTGAGGAATCTACAACATCTGCGCTGTCCGGAGACGCCTGTTCGTTCACCTCCGCGGATGATTCAGGGACGGCTTTGTGATTGCCTTCCGGTACTTCTTTTAACTCCACGAGCAGGCTTCTGTCCACCTGCTTAAGGTGGACATACCCCGCATTCGCCAGTTTTTGGGTGAAATCCCGAAAACTGCTGACCCCGTAATCCCGCTCGGAAAAAGTGGAATCCAACTGGAGCAACGTGCTTTTAAGGAGCCCGAGCTGCGGCGAGACCTCACGATCGGAGAGGATCTTGAGAGATCTCCGAATGAGGGGTAAGGCTGTTTCCAGAGATGCTGGACTGGACAGCATCTGAGCTTTTCCTGTAGATCGCCTGATGCCTGATTGGACCCCGATCAGGTTTTCATAGGAGATAAATTCGTGGCAGTTTTTCTGCAGGATTACACTGGTGAAGGCGCGTCCTCCCACCACGAATACCACCTTGTCATACTGCTTCAGCTTCTCAACAAGAGCTATAAAGTCGCTGTCTCCACCTACAATGACAAAAGCGTTGATATGGTCGCGCGTGAAGGCCATTTCCAGTGCATCGAGTGCCAATGCGATGTCAGCCCCATTTTTGTCTCCGCCGGGTGTTAAATTCCTTTGTACCATCTGCACGGCATGCTGTGTCATAGCGCGACTGAAATCTTCGTTCCGTTTCCAGTCGCCGTAAGCTATCTTGGTCACCACCTGGCCTTTTTCCTTGATTGCCTCCAGGACGGTGCCGACGTCGAAGTTTCGGTTGAGTGATTGCTTCACACCGATAGCTATGTTGTCGAAATCAATAAAGACGGCGATTTTTAAACGTTCTTCTTTGTCATTATTCATAGAAGTACCTGTCAACCCAGATTACATCATTCTTCTAAATAAAACGATATGCTACTGTATTATGAGCATATTGTTCCATGTAAAAAGAACAACAGCATGGAAATCCTTCCGTAAAATCATTTAATATGACATGCCTCTTTTAAGGTTAAGTCTTATGGATGATGAAACTGCACAACTCTGGATGCGGGAAGCGCTGGCGGAAGCACGCAAGGCCGAAGCAGCGGAAGAGGTTCCGGTCGGGGCCGTGCTTTTATTGAACGGCAAGGTGATCGGAAGAGGATACAACAGCTCCATTCATCTGCATGATCCTACGGCGCATGCGGAAATTGTCGCCCTGCGCCAGGCGGCGCATGCTGTGTCCAATTACCGGCTGCCGGGATCAATCCTGATTGTAACGATCGAGCCCTGCATCATGTGTGTGGGTGCTATGATCCAGGCCAGGGTGGAAGCGCTAGGAGATCGACTCCGGAAGCTGCGACGGTTCGAGCGGTTTGTGCCGTTACTCCGCCGGACGCCTCCGTAAGCACTCTTCCATCGACTATGCGGACAGCCTCGGCCAGCTTTTCGGACGGCATGTTGTCCAGAAGAACGGCGTCAACATCTTCTTTTAAAACTGCTTCCAACTGTTCGAGCGTGTCGACTTCCACTTCGACTTTAACCATATGGCCCACTTTCCGCCGGACACGCTGAATGGCTTCCGTGATGTTTCCAGCAACTACTATATGATTATCCTTGATTAGGATTGCATCATCGAGACCGAAACGGTGATTGAAACCGCCCCCTGTGCGTACTGCGTATTTCTCCAGTGAACGAAGACCCGGAGTGGTTTTTCGCGTACAGACCACACGGGCAGGATAAGGTGCAACGATCTGGACAATTTCCCGGGTTGCTGTGGCAATACCTGAAAGATGCGAGAGAAAATTCAGGGCCGTTCTTTCACCGGTAAGAATGGATCTTGCGGATCCCCGGATATGTGCAATTGTATCGCCTGGATCTGCACCTGTTCCATCATGACATTGGGCTTCAAACATCAGGCTGGAATCCAACCGGCGGAAGACACAGGCCGCGATATCTAATCCGCAGATGCAACCCGCGGTTTGAGCAGTGATACCGGCCCTTACCCTGTCTTCTGCAGTAACGATTGCATCGGTCGTGATATCGCTATTTCTCCCGATATCTTCCATTAATGCCCGTTTTACGATTTCTTCATACAGGATAGGGTGCAGGGGGTGTAGCGGTTCGGGATGTTGCTTCATGTTTGTCCTGTCAGCAGACTGGCTGTGGCGCTGGGCTGAGCATTCTTTTTACCGCTTCTCTGGCGCGTTCGGCGACTAAAGGATCCACCTCAACAACATGCTGCATAGATTGGAGCGACTCCAGAATCTTGGGCAATGTGATCAGCTTCATGTGAGGACAGAGATTGCAGGGACGCACAAACTCAACTTGGGGAAACTCCACAGCGACATTGTCGCTCATGGAACATTCGGTGACCATTAGCACCCGATCCGGTTTTCGATTTCCAACTTCCCGGATCATCCCTGCAGTGGATCCTACAAAATCCGCTTCCGCCAGGACATCCGGAGGGCATTCAGGATGAGCAAGAATAACAAGATCGTCGTAGTTGTGCCGATAATTTTGAAGTTCCGAAGCCGTGAACTGTTCGTGAACTTCACAGTGCCCCTTCCAGAGAATGATTTCGACCTTCGACTGACTGGCCACATAGCGTCCCAGAAATTCATCGGGAAGGAAAATAACTCTGTCAGATCCAAGCGATTCCACGATCTGCAGTGCATTCGCAGAGGTGCAGCATACATCCGATTCGGCCTTAACTTCGGCTGACGTATTGACATAGGTGACTACCGGCACACCCGGATGTTGTCTCCGAAGCCGTCGAACATCCTCGGCCGTAATCGATATCGCCAGGGAACACCCTGCCTCCAGGTCCGGGATTAGGACTGTTTTGGAAGGATTTAAAAGCTTTGTCGTTTCAGCCATGAAATGGACGCCGCCCATTACAATGATATCGGCATCAATCTCGGAAGCTTCACGGGCTAGAGCCAGTGAATCTCCCGTCAGGTCTGAAACTCCATGGAAGATTTCCGGCGTCTGGTAGTTATGCGCAAGAAGGATAGCGTTGCGCTCCCGTTTCAGTCGCTGAATTTCAGCAATATAGGGAGCATGAACCGGCCACTCGATCTCCGGGATGATATGTCTGACTCGTTCATATATATCGGATGTCTGCCTCATGACTTCCCGGGTGAATTGCGGAACGTCATTTACGGATACTTTCTCGGTGTTTTTGTCTGTTACGATGTCCATGCGTATTATGCTCACAATGAGTATATCTAGTGTCTAAAAAAATTGGTCTTTTTAATAGACCACCCTACTTATACTAAACCTGAGTATAAGGCGTGTCAATTGTGAATTTTAGTTGAACAAGAATTCCGCCCCGGACATGTTATGTTTGAAAATGCGAATACGGGCTGATCTGAAAATCTTAGGAATCGTATCCGAGACGAATCAAATATAGTAAGCGTATGGGAGTAAAGTTACGGCTTTATGTTTCAAGATGAATACATTGAATGGATTTGATTAGGCGTTCGCCTGTTTTTTACGCCAGTTTTCCCAGTATTCCTTCATTCTTTTAGATCGTCGGAGTTTTTCTTCTTTTGTATATCGGGAATGTTTTGCAGCGGTTTTTACAGGAGCGGCTTTTTTCTTAACCTTCGGAACCGGTTTCCTGGATACGGATTTTCCCTTGAGTTCGACGTTGATTGCTGCAATTTCTTCTTCAATCTGTTTCTTCTTCAGATCAAGTGATTCCAGTGCTAATTCGAGGATCCTTTTGCGGTTGGTCTGCATGTGATTGCCCTTTCAAATTTTGATATTCCTGATCCCCCGCATTTTAAGTGCTGCATATAGTTTAAGTCAACAGTCGAATATACCTGCAATTGCTAATTCTTTTAAAAAACAGATAAATGTTTTGCAGATCCTGACGATATATATATCACTACAAGTATATAAGAAGCGAAGTATAGGGCGACAACCCCTATAAGCTTCCAGTATGCGCGGGACGTGAGATCAGGCGGAGAAGCGCTCGGTTCATTTAAACGGGTGAGGGGACCGTCTTTTATAAACGGCCCGCGCGCCACCTTTATGAGTCTCCCGTTTGTTCTCTATTATTTGTGAATATAATTTGATTGAATATTTCTACGTCCGCATCAGTCCACTTCAGTCTAGTTAAAAAACCGGGATGAAATAACATGTGTTTCGAAATGACTATGGATTCCCTCTTCGACTACCTGATTATAGACTGATATTAACTCCGTCCATTGATATTTGGAATATATCGTCGTAGTAGAAGCCAGAAAAAGGTAGTGGTGGCTCCGACTATGAACATAACGATAATGTTGTTTTCGAGGCTTACCTTGTAGATTATGTGTCTGAAATATGCAGAGATAGTGCCCATGATAAAACTCAAGCTGACCAGAAATCCGGCCAGTACACCGTTCGGGGCTGATTCTTTCCTGAAGCGTTCCCATAGAAGGCATACGAGATAGGATGAGGCGCTTGCTGCAATTGCCGGCAACAGCCAGATATCTATCGAAAAAATCATTAAATTCCTCCTACGCGCTTTAATCCAGTGTAACATTACCGGATGCAGGGTTCGGCTATTAATTCTTTAGACCCCCTCCATCCTCTTTTGAGCCACTACTCATGTTTATTCTTGCCTTAATTTTTATTCGATGTTTTAGTTCAAATATTGAAATCACAAGGGATTGAGCCGTATACTACATGTATCTGTTTTTGGATCCGCTGTAAGAACCTTGTGCGGAAAATACGGATCAGGTGCGAGGATTTTTAAATGTTTACGAATTTTGTAATTTTTTCTGCGCTCCTGATGCAATTGCCTCTTCTATTCAACGGAGGATGCTCCACGGACCGGTTCCCGCCCACTCAAAAGGAGCAGAGAATAAATAGCGTGGCTGACGCTGACGAATTCGCTCAAATGCGCCGGCGGATGGTAAAAGGCCAGTTGCAGGGGCGCGATATTCGGGATGTACGTGTCCTGGCCGCTATGGGCAAGGTGCCGCGTCATGAATTTGTTCCGTCTAATCTGACGTTGTCCGCATACAGTGATGGCGCACTGCCTTTAGGAATGGGGCAAACGATTTCACAACCGTACATTGTCGCTTTCATGACACAGTTGTTGGAACTGGAGGGGACGGAACGCGTTCTTGAGATCGGAACAGGATCAGGCTATCAGGCTGCCATTCTTGCTGAGATCGTTCCGGAAGTGTATACAATCGAGATTCTGCCTGAACTTGGTGAGCAGGCGGCAGATGTCCTGGATCGGCTCGGCTATAGAAACATAAAATTCCGAATTGGAGACGGGTATGCCGGGTGGCTGGAACATGCTCCCTTCGATGCGATTATTGTTACTGCAGCGCCGGAAGAAATACCTCAGCCTTTGATAGATCAGCTCAAAGAGGGCGGAAGATTAGTCTGCCCTGTCGGCAGACTGGATCAGGACTTGATTGTTCTTGAAAAGGGAAAGTCCGGAATTATACGCCGATCTACGATCCCCGTTCGCTTTGTCCCGATGACCGGGAAAGCCCAGGAAGACTAAAGATCGTTTCCCGTTATACCTAAAAGCAAATCATGGAACAGGGGAAAAAGCGCCCAATAAGTCCTCACTCAGAACTTAGAACTCAGAACTCAGAACTATTAGCTCCTTGTTCGCGCATTCTTTCCTTCAGGAGCCAGAGTCTCTGAGTGAGACCCACCTTGTATTTGTGAGGATCCCTGATGCGCCGATGGCGCTCGTGAAGTCGGGACAGCTGCTGCTGTCGATGATTGCGGATTTGACCTAAAGAAGGAAATGAGTAGACGATTTCCCCCGATTCGACAATCGGTACCAGCAGTTCCTCCCTTCTGTCTGAATCAAGCTTTTCCTGGTGCAGGGGATCGTTCAAGTCTACTATAAGCGTCTCGCCTGCGCGTAAATCTTCAGATGCATCAGCCAGTACATCCGCCTCCATGAAACCGGCTTGATTGTAGAACCTGACAATGTCTTTGAATCCCGGATTGGTCGTTTTCTCCGGATTGGAACTAAGCTTGATTTTAGGCTGCCCATTGTGCGCTACCATTTTGTATATTCCCCCTAAAGCACAACCTCCTTCTCCGGAACCGGTTACCAGACGGGTGCCTACCCCCCAGATATCGATTCTACCTCCCTGAGCCAGGATATCTGAAATGGCGAATTCATCGAGTTCATCGGAAACAGCGATTTTGACGTGCTCCAGGGATTCCGCGTCAAGCATCTTTCTGGCCTCCCGGCTCAGAATGGCCAGGTCACCGCTGTCGATTCTAATTCCGGCAAGACTGTGTCCTCGCCGTTGGAGCTCTTTTGCCACTCGGATGGCATTGGGCAGACCGCTATGCAGCGTGTCGTAGGTGTCTACCAGAAGAATGCATGAATCCGGGAAGGAACGGGCGTATGCTTGAAAAGCTTCCAGCTCTGAATCGAAGGACTGGATCCAGCTATGGGCATGCGTGCCCCTGGCTGGAATACCCAGCCGGGCGGCCCCAAGAACATTCGAAGTGCTCTCGGCACCGCCGATATAGGCGGCCCGGCATGCGCTCAATGCGCCATCCGGCCCCTGAGCTCTACGAAGGCCGAATTCAATGAATGTGCCGTGATTGGATGCTTCCCATACCCGGGCGGCTTTTGTAGCCACGAGTGTCTGAAAATTTACATGGCACAGCAGAATGCTTTCGAGTATCTGGCACTCGATCAGGTTCCCCTCCACCTGTAGGAGGGGTTCGTTCGGGAAAACTACAGTCCCTTCGGGTACGGCCCTGATATTGCCC
>JARRLM010000127.1:0-5629 GCA_037386985.1 Acidobacteriota bacterium
CGGGTCATGGAAATTCTGGACTATAAGCTCTATTCATGGCCGGGGCATGGGACTCCAATGAACACGCCTTCCTACCAGTTTGTTGAGGGTGAGTATATGACGGCGGAGGAGTATGACAACCTGATCCGGGATCCTTCCGATTTCTGGTTCCGGACCTACCTGCCGCGTGTTTTCGGCGCATTCGAACCTTTCAGGATGCTTCGACCCTGGACGGATCTTGTCGAAATCGTGAACCTGGTGCAGTTGATGCCGTTCGCCAGCCCCGAAATGCAGGATACGCTCCAGAAACTGATCGAAGTCGGTAAGGAATATCAAAAATTCGGGAAGGCGATGGCCGCTTTCGGTCCATCCGGATTGGCCAATGGATATCCGGCTACTTTCGGAGCCTTCTGTAAAGCTCCTTTTGACACGCTTGGCGATACGCTGCGGGGAACGTCGCCTATTTTGAAGGATATGTATCGACGTCCGGACAAGCTTTTGGAAGCCCTGGACATCGTCGCCGATTTCACGATCCAGTCCGTACTCACCAGTCCGAACCTGGCCAATATTTATATGGTTACCTATCCGTTGCATAAAGGGGCCGACGGATGGATGTCTCAGAAGCAGTTCGAGACATTCTACTGGCCTTCACTGAAGAAGGTGATGGATGCTCTCATCGAGGAAGGCCTCATCCAGCATATGTTCGCTGAAGGCGGTTTCAATACGCGACTGGAAACAATCAATGAATTCCCCAAGGGATTTGTCGGCTGGTACTTCGATCGCACGGATATGGCCAAAGCCAAGAAAATCCTTGGAGATAAGTGCTCGATCC
This sequence comes from Acidobacteriota bacterium, assembly GCA_037386985.1. Lineage (GTDB taxonomy): Bacteria > Acidobacteriota > UBA6911 > UBA6911 > UBA6911 > UBA6911. The sequence goes on from JARRLM010000127.1 coordinate 812, forward strand.
AGGGGAACGTTCCTTCATCGCTGATTGTGACCGGCACTGCAGACGACGTGAAGGCCTATTGCCGTAAGCTCATTGAGGACTGCGGTCCGGGCGGCGGCTATTTGATGTCTGCTGGAGCGATTCCGGATAATCCCAAACTGGAAACCGTCCGTGCCATGCACGAAGCAATCAAGGAATACGGCTGCTACAGGAAATAATTATTTTGGGGTTGGACAAGAGCAAACTACTGATTTTTGAAATAATATACTCTGGTCCTATCCCTATGGGTCTAATGATTACGGCAGAAGATCTGATACAAACAGCCCTGAATTTAAACATCTCGCATACGGCTCTTTTGGATACATCCGATATCCAGTTTCACGATGACTTCAGGAAGGCATGTGAAAAAAACGTTTGCGGCAAATATAATGCCACCTGGATGGGGCCTCCCGTGATCGGTCCCATCAGCGAACTGAAAGAAAAGGTTCTTTGTTTCAGGCAGGGCCTGTTGCTGCAGACGGTGCATCAAGTCGCAGGTTCTCTGGATATGAAGGGCATGTTGGCGGCTGCAGGGGAACACAGGGCTGTTTTCAGGAGCTTTCTCGAGAAGATCAGGAACAAATTTCCGGATGACAATTTTCTTCCACTTGATGCCGGATGCTGCAGTTACTGTGAAAAATGCGCCTACCTGGATGACGAACCCTGCAGGAATCCCGATTGGGCGGTATCTTCTGTTGAGGCATATGGCATGAATGTTGCCGCCTTGATGAAGACGGCGGGCATGCCGTACAACCACGGCAAAGAGGCTATCGGATTTGTAGGGCTGATCCTTTTCAATGACCCTATGCGATAATTTCCTGGAAACTGCTATAATCGCGAGACTGAATACGTCGCATTCACTTAAAGCAAAGAAAGGGGATTGTTTTAACCATCTTGGAAAGAAACGAAATCAAACGACTGGAAGATATTGCCCGCGCGATACGGCTCGATATTGTTCAGATGGTAGGCGTCGGACAGAAGGGCCACCTGGGCGGATCATGCTCGATTGCGGATGTGGTCACGGCGCTGTATTTTTCGAAAATGCGCCATGATCCGGAGAACCCGGCCTGGCCGGAACGGGACCGCTTTCTTTTAAGCAAGGGGCACGCGGCGCTGGTGCAATATGCAGCACTGGCCGAGGCAGGTTATTTTCCCAAAGACGAACTTAAAAACACTAAATGCTTGGGAGCCATGCTTCAGGGGCATCCCGACCTGAAAAGCACACCGGGCGTCGAAGCCAATACGGGGTCCCTGGGACAGGGGCTTTCTATCGCCTGCGGCATGGCCGCAGGCTTGCGCATAGACGGATGCAACAGCCGCATCTATTGCGTCATAGGTGACGGGGAGCTGGCTGAGGGGCAGATATGGGAAGCTGCCATGGCGGCGTCCGCCTTTAAACTGGACCGTCTTGTGTCAATCCTGGATCGGAACGGGCTCCAGGCCATGGGACCGGTCAAGCAGCGGTTTGACACCAATCCCCTGGTTGAGAAATGGCGTGCCTTCGGCTGGCATGTTGTAGAGATCGACGGACACGATATGCGCGCGATCCTGGATGCTTTGAATGCAGGAGACGCTGTTGAAGGGCAGCCTAAAATGATAATTGCTCAAACCGTTAAGGGAGCGGGAATTCCCTTTGCCGAGAATCGGGTGGAATTCCATAACGGTCAACTGGACGCTGCGCAATTCGAAACGGCATGTGCACTTTTAGGCGCCGGGAGGACGGATTGATGCGGAATATCCAGAATCCACGCGAAGTGTACGGCAGAACATTGGTGGAGATCGGCTGTGAGTACCCAAATGTCGTTGTGTTGGAGGCCGACCTGGGTAAATCCACCATGTCCTGCTATTTTGAGGATGCATTCCCGGAGCGTTTTTTCGAAATGGGGATAGCGGAAGCGAATATGACCTCATTCGCCGCCGGTCTGTCTCTGACGGGGAAAATCCCCTTTACAAATTCATTTGCTGTTTTTGCCGCCGGACGTGCCTTCGATCAGATCCGCCAGGGCATCTGCATCCCGGCGCTAAATGTTCGCATCATCGGCTCGAGTTGCGGGTTTTCGGATTTCGGGGACGGTTCCACACATCAATCCATCGAGGACGTGTCGATAATGCGGGCTCTCCCGAATATGACCGTTCTCGTGCCTGCCGACGGCAACGAAACAAGGGTGATGACTCGGGCGCTGGCCGAATACCGGGGACCGGTCTACATGCGTATTACGCGAAACGATCTTCCCGATGTGATGCCGGAGGATACGCCTTTCACTGCGGGTAAACCGCATTTAATACGTCAGGGAAAAGATTGCGTGGTTTTCGCCAATGGCCAAATGGTTAGTTTGGCGCTGGAAGCGGCGGAGATGGTAGCGGCGGAGGGAATTTCACTTCGAGTCGTCAATGTCAGTTCGATAAAACCGGTGGACGTTCGTGCACTCAAAGAGATGGTTGGCGGCATGAAAGGGGTTGTTACGGCCGAAGAGCACGTGCTTATCGGCGGGCTGGCATCTTTGATACATGAAGTAATCCAGGGGATGCCTGTTTCAATGCAGTCGATCGGAATCCGGGATATTTTCGGCCAGTCGGCCCACAGCTATGATGATCTGTTGAAGGCATACGGCCTGACTCCGGTTGATATCGCCGATGCAGTGCGGCAGGCGATGCGGTAACCAACCTGCCACGTCCTGAAGACGTGGTTTTGGTCCGCCCCGTGAAACGGGGCTTATGGTTCAACTCTCGGTGCCGGGATCGGGTTCGGTATCGATATCGCTGTCGTTGTCGGAATCGAAAGCGATACCGATACCGATCCCGAAGCCCTAAGTTTAAGGAAGAAGCACATGCGCTTGTCAAATAAGGTCGCTCTGGTTACAGGAGGTGCTCAGGGGATTGGCGCTGAGATCGCCCGTCGATTCAGTGAGGAGGGGGCGTCGGTTTTTATCGGAGATATCAATAGACCGAAAGAGGGGAAGAAGAATGTGTCCACAAAGGTTGGTGCGTCTTTTTTGCATCTCAACGTGACTGTGGAGGAAAGCTGGAAATTGGTTCTGAATGAAATCCGCAGGAAATCCGGCCGTCTCGATATTCTCGTCAACAATGCCGGAATCAATATTCGTAAAAGCATTGAGGAAATGCCTGAAGATTCACTCGATACCATGCTTGCAGTCAATATTAAAGGACCGTTCCTCGGCATTAAGCACGCGCTCTCTCTCATGAAGCAATCCGGTGGAGGCGTTATCCTGAATATGTCCTCAGTTTGTGGCCTTGTCGGACACAAGCATACCAACGAGGCGTATACCACCACGAAGGGGGCCATAACACTTCTGACGAAATCCGTGGCCGCCCGATATGCGGAAGACAATATCCGCTGTAATTCCATCCACCCCAGCACTGTGGAGACTCCCATGCTCCAGGTTGTCCTCTCCGATCCCGACCGGCGTGCGGAACGGCTCAATGAAATCCCCCTGGGTCGCCTTGCGACAGTGACGGATGTCGCCGATGCCTTTGTCTACCTCGCAAGCGATGAAGCAGCTTTCATCAACGGCGTCGCTTTCCCCGTGGACGGGGGACTTACCTCTTATTAGTTCTGAGTTCTGAGTTCTGAGTTCTAAGTTCTGGGTTCTGAGTTCTGGGTTTGAAGGGGAGTGAAAGCGATGGGTAAGGTGATACGTAATCCGATACTGGCGGGATTCAATCCGGATCCCTCCATTATCCGCGTAGAAGATGACTACTACATTGCTACTTCAACGTTTGAGTGGTACCCGGGCGTCCAGATCCATCATTCACGGGATCTGATTCACTGGCGGCTGCTGTCACGGCCGCTGAACCGGGCAAAACAGCTGAATATGCTCGGAACGCCGGATTCCTGCGGTGTATGGGCGCCCTGCCTCAGCTATGCGGATGGACTGTATTACCTTGTGTATACCGATGTCAAACGATACGGCCGTGCAACGCAGGCAGGAAGAACCGGTGCATCGTTGCGCGATTTTCACAATTACCTCGTTACCAGTCCCCGCATCGATGGGGAATGGTCCGATCCGGTCTATCTGAACAGCAGTGGCTTTGATCCATCGCTGTTTCATGACGACGACGGTCGCAAATACTTATTGAATATGTTGTGGGACTTTCGTCCGGGGCGCAACCATTTTGCCGGAATCGTAATGCAGGAGTATTCCTGCGAAAAACGGATGCTGGTTGGCCAGTCTTGTGTGATTTTCAAGGGGACGCCTGCGGGTTTCACTGAAGCGCCTCACCTGTATAAACGTCAGGGGTATTACTACCTGCTGACTGCGGAAGGGGGAACCGGATGGAATCACGCTGTAACAATGGCCCGATCCCGGGAACTTACCGGAACTTACGAATTGCATCCGGAAGTTCATATTCTGACATCAAGAAACAGGCCTGACGTTGAACTTCAGCGAGCAGGACATGCAGACCTGGTTGAGACCCAAACCGGCGAAACCTATATGGTACATCTGTGTGGCCGGCCCCTTCACAACAGGGGTCGCTGCATCCTGGGACGTGAAACGGCGATCCAGCGCATGCATTGGTCTGAGGACGGCTGGCTCTATACAGAGAACGGGAAGGGGATTCCGCAAACGCAGGTAACGGCTCCGGATTTACCTCCCTGTGAATTTCCTTCGGCCCCGGAGTGTGAAAACTTCGACGATGCACAGCTTCCTGTGGCTTTTCAATGGCTGCGCTCTCCCTTTCCGGAGCAGCTTTTCAGCCTGACGGAACGTCCGGGCTTTCTGCGCCTGTACGGCCGGGAATCTTTAGGCAGCCTGTATCGTCAGGCCCTTGTTGCTCGAA
>JARRLM010000128.1:0-5622 GCA_037386985.1 Acidobacteriota bacterium
CTAAGTTGAAAATCATGTGCTTAGCAGCCCGCGGCAAAAGTACAACAGGTCTCGTTCCGAGCGACGCAGGGGTAGATGCAAGGCGGTGCGACGCAGGCTGATGCTGCGCAATGTAAACATTGCTCAGCATTAGACTCCTCCTCGCACCTTGAGCTTGCCTCGCAAGCCGGAGCTAGGTTACAAGCCCTGCGCGCGACCTCTTGTACTTCTACCACGGGCCGCCAGGGATTGATTTCCATGTGAACGAACAATCAAACCCCGGAGATCGGAATGCCCCTGAAATTTGATTTCCCCATGCTACGCTTTGTATTGAATGATTCGAAGCTCAGTGGGGAAAAACTTTAATTCGTGATTCCTCTCACACCATTTTGAAAATTTTTAGGTTATACATGAACTTGCTGGAAAAGGATTCATCCTTATAAAAATTCATGAATCCGATCGAAAAAAAGACTCAATATGCTGAGAATCCTGGCCCTGTTTGTATTTTTCATTTCATCCGCACCTCCGCTGGTATCTTTGGGAGAAACCCTGGATCAAATTGGCGACAAGGAAATGCCCGACGGTACCGAACCGCTCACGATTGGAACACTCAAGGATATTGCCCTTTCACAGGAACAGGGCAGATTAACCGTAACTATGAAAACGAACCGTTCACAGTCACCAACAGTATTTCAACTGGATCATCCTCCACGCCTGGTGCTCGACTTCCAGAATACGGTTAACAAAGTCCCGTTCAGGAAATTACCGTTGCATACAGCCTCTGCCAAGCGATTGCGTGTAGGCCAGTTTCAGAGCGAGAGTCCTATGATTGCGCGTGTAGTTTTCGATCTGGAAAACGAGTTCGTAAATTATAAAATCACCTCGGATAATACTTCCGTCCAGGTAGTGTTTTTCCCGGGGAAACCGGATGCCGGCAAGACCACCTCCGGCACTCCAGAGAAACCTGTAAGCACAGCCGTTAAACCCGTAAATCCCAGTAAAAGAACAATTATGGAAGAACGAATCGATAATCCGGCCGGGATGCTTGCATTGGAGGTTATACCTGAATCCGCGGCGGATTCTGGTGCTGAATCGTCCCAAGTGATTGATTTTGAAGACCAAAACGATAATCCGGCCGGGATGGCTGCATTGGTGGTTTTGCCTGAACCCAAGGCAGATTCTGGTGCTGAATCGTCCCAAGTGGTTGATTTTGAAGAACAAACCGACAAACCGGCCGGGATGGTTGCGTCGGAGGTTGAGGAAACCCGTAATGGTCCTGCATTGATTCGGGATTTGCGGTATTGGACTACGAGAGATTCTACACACATTGAAATAGAAATGGACGGGGAAGCTGAATATGAGGGCGAACGGATAGCCAATCCGGACAGGATCTTTTTTGACATTTCCGCTGCGAAGCTGAGTACTGGTTTTGGGAATCGGACAGTAGTAGTTGAAAATGAACTACTTAAGAGGATTCGGGTGGCCCAGAATCGGCCTGAAGTCGTACGGGTGGTCTTTGATATATCCGCGGTTGGAGACTATTCAGTAAGGAAGCTGCAGGATCCGGACCGCATGGTAGTCGATCTTTACGGGCTGTCGGGCAGAGGACCTGATCCGGCGCTGGAGGCGGCCGAATCTGGACTGCAAGAGACCGTAGGGGAGGCAGATGCAGAAACGGCACTGAATACCGGAGAGGCTGCCGGCGTCGCGTCGGAGGTTTTGCCTGAACACGAGGCGGATTCTGGTGCTGAATCGTCCCAAGTGGTTGATTTTGAAGAACAAATCAACAATCCGGCAGGAATGGTTGCGTCGGAGGTTTTGCCTGAACATGAAGCGGATTCTGGTGCTGAATCATCCCAAGCGGTTGATTCGACCAGAACGGCTCTTTCTTCGCAGAAGCAGGATACAGGCAAAACCGATTCCGGCACTCCGGAGAAATCTGTAAGCACAGCAGTGAACTCTGCTGTTGCCAACAAGATTCTTGTTACGGCCAAATCGGATATTCCCCCTCGAAGCAAATCCGACCAGAGATTGAAGCCAGGTAATGTGACAGCGCCATTAAAAAAATCTCAGGCGGTTCCCGAAGTAATCGCACCACCGAGTCTCTTCCTAGGAGAAACTTTGGATCTGATTGGCAAATCCGTCGAAAATTTTAGAAAACAGTTTGAATCGGTAGCCTGCACGGAACTTGTCACTCAGACCAAGTTGAAGAAGAAGAATTCCGTAATTTATAAGAAAAACCATGAATATGATTACATGATTTTTATGAATATTCGCGGAAACGAGTTGAGAGTGGAAGAATCCCGCCAAATGAAGAAAACAAAGGGGAAATCAAAGGATATGCCTCTGCTTGTCACAGAAGGTTTCCCAACGTTGCTGTTTATATTCCATCCATATTATCAGGGGAGCTTTGAATATAGGTACAGCGGCGAGGAGATAGTTGAGGGACGTAATTTAATAAAGATAGAATTCCGTCATATTCATGGAGAGCGGTCTACGTCGGTTTTAAATTTGGAGGGTGAAAACTATCCCCTGGAGCTAACAGGGACAGCCTGGATTGATCCGGAATCTCACAATATCCGGAGAATCAAATCAGAATTGATCGAACCGATGGAAGCATTGGGACTCCAGTCATTTAACAGCGATGTACAATACCAGTCGATGCAACTTACATCGATGGAGCCGGCTTACTGGTTGCCGGAAACCGCTACAGTTGAAGTCATGACAAAGCAGCAACATTGGATAAACACACACCGTTTTAAAGACTACAAACTGTTTTCTGTATCAACCGAAAGCAATATCACCATTCCCTAGAACTTAGCTTATAAAGCTGCCGGATGGATACCCAAAGTGAGATTCCGCTATGTGGATGTCTTGGATACAGAGCCTGATGTCAAAGAAGCTGTTTCGGGGTAAGGAATAATGGGCTTGAGCATTTTTACCGCCAAATGTTGCCACCGAATGGTTGAATGGTTGTCTGAAAGTTCCGTGAACCCAGACGCAACTAAAATTCCCTTTAAGACGCCTAAAAAACATCTAAACATTTCGGGCAAAAGAGTCCATATTCGCTACTTCCGAATCAATATCCCTATCTGATTCCACTTCATACCGGACACTCAGGATTACAATTCTTCTTCCTTCCAGTTTTTCGGCTCGAACAGGCTGTAGAGCGACGGCAACACCAGGAGGGTAAGAAAAGTCGATGTGAGTAGCCCGCCGATAACAACCGTAGCGAGCGGGCGTTGCACCTCCGAACCCGGGCCCGCGGCATAGAGCATAGGAATCAGGCTGAAAATCGCTATCGAAGCCGTCATCAGCACTGGCCTTAACCGGTCCTGACTCCCCCTGACAACCGCCTCGTTCAACGGCACTCCCTCCTGGCGTAACTGGGTGATGCGAGAAACGAGCACGACACCGTTCAGAACGGCTACTCCGAAAAGAACTATAAATCCCACGGAAGCGGGAACGGACAGATAGAGGTGCGAAAGGTAAAGCGCAAATACGCCCCCTATGAGAGCGAACGGCAGGTTGAAGATTACGAGCATGGCCATTCGAACCGACTGAAAGGTTACGAAAAGGAGCAGCAGTATCAAACCGACAGCAATCGGACCGACGATCATCAGTCTGGCCATCGCCCGCTGCTGGTTTTCAAACTGCCCTCCCCATTCGGTAAAATATCCGGCCGGTAGGACGACCTGATTCTTTATGGCCTCCCGGGCCTCGGCCACATAGGTGCCGATATCTCTGTCATGAATATTTATCTCAACACCGACGCGGCGCAGCCCGTTCTCACGGCTGATCTGCACCGGCCCCTGAACAACCCGGATATCCGCCAACTGGCTCAGCGGCATGTTGTATCCGTCCGGTGTGGGAACGAGCGTGTTGCCGATCGTTGCAGCCGAGTTTCTGTATTCGTCCGGATAGCGGACGACTACGTCGAACGCCCGGTTCTCTTCATACAGCATAGTCGCCGATTTGCCGCCGACGGACATCTCGATGATGTGCAGAACATCGCTTACATTCATGCCGTGTCGTGCAATCCTGTGCCTGTCGATGTTGATCGTTAGATACGGCTGGCCGTCAATCCGCTCGACAACCAGGTCCGCCGTGCCCCGGATCTTTCCAAGCACAGCTCCTATCTGTTCGGCTTTGGTTTTGAGGACATCCATATCATCCCCGAACAGTTTCACAATAAGCTGTGTCCGTGTTCCGGCCACCAGCTCGTCGATCCTACACTGGATGGGCTGGCTGAAGCTGAACACCATCCCCGGAATATCGGACAGCGTCGCTCTCATTTTCTCGGCCATCTCATCCCTGCTCTTTGCTGTTTCCCATTCGGATCGCGGCTTGAATATTCCTGTAAAACCGGTCTTGTCTACTCCCCTGGCCTCAAGCGCTATACCCGTTTGCCCGGTTTTTGAGATTACGGTCGTCAATTCCGGGAACTCCTGCAGCCTCTTTTCTACCAGATTCGTAATGTCAAGAGCCCTCGAGAGCGAAATCCCGGGCAGGAACTGCACATCCATATCGAACGCGCCCTCATCCATGATCGGCATGAATTCCGTTCCGAGTCGGTTCACGGTGAATACCGCCGCGATCAATGCGACACAGGCCATGGAAACAACCACAGACCTTTTTCTCAGCGCCCAGGCGAGGAGAGGCCGATACAGGATCCTGGCAGCCCTCATCACCGGGCTTTCCTTCTCCGGGCCTGGCCGCAGCACCAGTGCGCACAGCACCGGGATGACGAAGATGGACAGCAGGAGCGAAGACAAAAGGGCTATCGCTACCGTAAGCGCCAGTGGTCCGAACATTTTTCCCTCGAGCCCTTCAAGAGAAAGAATGGGAAGAAATGTCGTCGCAATGATCAATTCCCCGAAAATGCTTGGTTTCCGCACTTCCAGAACCGCCTTCAGAACCGTTGAGAGCTTACGGTCGGCGTTCCTCTGCTCGCTGAGACGCCGCTGTACGTTCTCGACCTGAATGATGGTGGCGTCAATGATCATGCCGATCGAGATGGCTACTCCCCCCAGGGACATCAGGTTCGCATCCAGCCCCACATGCTTCATGACAATAAATGTCAAAAGCAGCGAAAGGGGCAGCGCGAGTATCACAACCACTGCGCCTCTGAAACTGCGCAGCATGAGGTAGAGTACGATGACGACAAGGACGGAACCTTCCAACAGCGCCCGCGTGACGGTCCGGACGCTGCTGGAAACAATATCGGAACGGTCATAGTAAGGAACTATTCTGATGCCGGAGGGAAGTATTTTGCTCTCGTTTATGTCTCTCACTTTTTCCTTGACCCGCTCAACAATTTCCCGGCTGTTTTCGCCGCGCAGCATCATCACGATTCCACCGACAGCTTCCCCTTCGCCGTTCAGTAGGGCAGCGCCCTGCCGCACGGCCTCTCCGACCTGAACCTCCGCCACATCGCGAACGAGAACCGGGGTGCCGTCTCGCGCCGTAAGGACAATATTGCGGAGATCTTCATCAGACTTCAGCAGCCCGACTCCGCGTACAATGTATTGTTCATCGAATCGGTCAAGAACGTTGCCTCCTGCGTTTTCGTTGTTCTTTTCGATCGCGTGATATACATCGTCGAGCGAAAGGTCATGCGCTATCAGCTTTTCAGGATTAACC
>JARRLM010000129.1:0-9855 GCA_037386985.1 Acidobacteriota bacterium
CTCCGGTTCCCGGAGGCTTTTCGGGCTGCGACACGGCTTGGAGCCCAGGTGCTGGCAGTTATTGCCAACTGGCCTGCCGCGCGCGAAGATCACTGGTTGAGCCTTCTGAAAGCCAGGGCAATTGAAAACCAGGCGTACGTAATCGGAATCAACCGATGCGGGTGCGATCCCAACCACTCCTATTCGGGCCGCAGCCAGGCGATCAATCCACGTGGAGAAATTCTCTCGGACGCCGGATCCTCGCAGGGATGGATCCAGGCGGATCTTGACCTGCAGGAGCTCCTGTCGTATCGAAGGGAGTTCCCGGCCCTGGAAGACATGCGCGATGATGTCTGATCCGAAGCAGAAAATAAGCCTGCATTTACCCTGCAGCAGAGCCACAATCTGAAATGTAAATTTAAGAAGGGAGCGTACTGATGAAACGCCGTGCATTCCTTCAGTCAACGCTGATGGGAGCCGGAGGTTTGGCCGTTACGACAGGGAAAGTATTTTCTGAACCTTCGGATATGAAGATAACAAGAGTACGGGTCTATAACCCGACGGGTACATCAGGCAGAAGCGGATGGCTGAACCACAGCGCAATCGTCGTGACTGTTGAAACGGATGCCGGTATAACGGGTATCGGCCAGGGTGGCACAAGAGACATGATCCAGGACTGTGCGGGAGCCATTATCGGGCAGGATCCGTTTCGGACCGAATATTTATGGCAGAGGATGTACCGGGGTACTTTCTATCCCCCCGGCAGGGAAAAGTTACACGCTCTCGGAGCTCTGGATTGTGCGCTATGGGATATCAAGGGGAAAACCCTGGATGCTCCTGTATATCAGTTGCTCGGCGGGCGGACCAGAAACCATATCGAGTGCTATCAGTCCTACGGAACCCTGGATAAAATCAGTGCAAAAGCGGCCGCCCGAAGAGTCATGGACCTCGGCTTCCGCGCCATACGTTTTCACGGCATCGACCCTGAAGAGGGAATTTTCGACCATCGAAAAGCGGTGGACGAAACTGCGGAAATTTGCGCCGAGGTCAGGGCGGGCGTGGGCCCGGATGGAGACTGGATTCTGGATGCGCATACCCGTTTCATCCTGGCCGACGCCGTACGATTGTGCAAGCTGATAGAACCTTTGAATCCTTTATTTGTGGAGGATCCCCTCCGGGCCATAACGGATCCGGGACCGTTCCGACTGATTCGGCAGCAGGTGAGTGTACCCATCGCGGCCGGAGAACAATTCGGGGATCGATGGGACGGCACCCAGCCTCTGGTGGAACAGGGGCTGATCGATTACTTGAGGGTTGCCATACCGAATGTCGGGGGCATTACGGAATATATGAAAATCGCAGCATTGTGCGAGACGCACTATATCGGGCTCGTTCCCCACTTCACGGCTCCGGTCGCTACAGCAGCGGTGGCTCATGCAGTTGCGGTCTTCCCCGGTCCGGTCCTGAATGAAGTTCTGACGAGCGATCTGCCGGATTACCTTGAGGAAGGGTACGATTTCCGGAACGGAAAAATTTATCCCAATAACCGTCCGGGCATAGGGGTTGTTTTCAATCAGGATAAGACAAACTTAATTGACGAAATTACACAGGCGGGCAACGTCAGCGGATACAGCCGTCCGGACGGGTCTTTTACCACCTTGTAAGTGCCTATTAATTTATCTTTTCCCTGGTTGTCGTAATACAATCGGATTTATTGTGAACAGTGTCATAAGCCCTTAGTAAACCTGGATTTGTTCAAAATTTTATGAATTCGAATAAATTTCCCATCTCGCTGTATCTTGAGCGGATTTCGCTGGGGAAAATGCCTCCGCCTGATGTTGAAGGATTGAAGCAAATTCATGCAGCCCAGGTATTTTCAATCCCTTTCGAAAACCTGGACATTCATCTAGGTCGCACTATTTCACTTCAACCCGAACATCTTGTCTCCAAACTCCTGAACCGGAGCCGGGGAGGGTACTGTTTTGAACTCAACGCCATGCTCAGGATGGCATTAGACGCAGCCGGTTTCGCCGTCCGTCCGCTCCTGGCTCGCGTTCTCTACAACCTATCCGAACCGACAACCTTCACACACGAAGTACTGATAGTGACTCTCTCAGGACAGGACTGGCTCGCGGATGCCGGATTTGGAATGCCGGGACTTCGTTTGCCCCTGCCGATGATCCCGGACCGGGTTTACGAACAGTACGGGGATTATTATCGCCTGAAAGGTGATCCCGTCCTGGGATGGGTGCTGCAGAGAAGGAGCAAAGAAGTATTCAGAGATCTGTACGCATTCAGAGACCAATGGATCCAGGATGCCGATATAGAAATGGCAAACCATTTCACGGCCACATGGCCCGGATCCTTTTTCCGAACTCATAAGTTGTGCATGCTTCCAAAACCGTGGGGACGCATTACGCTTTTCGATATGGAGCTGACTATCCACCGTCGCGGTCAAAGCACCCATAAAATTCTTTCTCCCGGGCCTGCATATATGGAGGCCCTTATCGAAAACTTTGGTATCACTCTCGATTCGGATTATACGAATTTTGTTCTTTAGGAGGATTATGGCCATGCAATCAGGACTGAAACAGCAGTTTACCGAACGCTGGAACAAGTATTTTCCAGACATGAATCTTCCCATCACCTTCTACTACACGGACGACGCCGGACAAGTTCCTGTTCACAGAATAACCACTGAAGGGCAGCACTGTTTCATCGACGATCTTCTTGCTGTCCGGCAGGGAAATCCTCTAAGCTTCGATACCAAGTCCCTGGGCTGCTTCGGTGGAAAGCGCTACCTCGGTTTCACCCAGAACCTTATGCCGAACTTCGAATACTTTCTCTCCTGCGGCATCCCGGGTAAACTTGAAGGAGAGCGCTACAAGAAGTCCCCGGAACTTGTGAAGCAATTGTTCAGCACAGCGCCCGTCTTCAAGGCGCCCGGCAAGTATGTCGTTTTCAAGCGCTGGGATCTCCTCGATGATGAAGAACAGCCGCAGGTAGTCATATTTTTTGCTCCGCCCGATGTGCTTTCCGGGCTGTTCACCCTTGCCAACTACGATGAACCTACAAATGAAGCTGTGTTCTGCCCGATGGGAGCCGGTTGTGCAACGATTGTTCAAATCCCGATGAAGGAGTGTGAGTCCGATCGCCCGCGCGCAGTACTGGGGATGTTTGATGTCTCTGCTCGACCTTGTGTTCCCCCGCATTCGCTCACATTTTCCATTCCTATACAGAAATTCGAACGGATGGCGGACAACATGGACGAAAGTTTTCTAATTACGGGTTCATGGGAAAAAGTAAAGGACCGTCTTCACCGGTAAAGATCCGGACACCGGATTCATGAATCCAGTGTACAATCTCGGCTATTCTCCGGCTCATTGGATGTATCAGGAAAAACAGCGGAGCCGGGCAACACTTTCGGGAGGAGTTCCATGTCAGACAATGATGTTCTTGAAAATGTACTGGACCCGGTCGGCCAACCGTCCGGTATATTCGGACGCGTATCGGACCCCACTTCAAAGAATACAGGTGTGGTTCTGGATCCCTATCGCCAGCCGACCCAGGACCTGGCATCCATGGGAGGGCAATTGATGGCGCCCCGGCTGGACGGCCTGGAAGGGAAGGTTGTTTACCTGGTCGAAACAGGATTCCATGGCGCAAAGGATTTTATGGACCAGGCTGCCGGATGGTTTGCCCGCAATATGCCTTCAGTGAAGATCGAATCCCGCAGCACCCAGGGAATGATCTTCACGGACGATCCCGCCCTATGGGCCGAGATCGAGGAAAAGGGGGATGCCGCCATTGTCGGAGTGGGCGGATGAGACGGCTGTTCGGCGAGTATCGCCGAATTCTGCCGGACATTGGAACACACGCACCGTGTGCCCACATGCGCGGTCGTCACGGCCAAATTCGAAAATTATGTCGCCCGCGATACCGAAAGCCATGGAATGTTGCTTCGCTATGCCTACCCTCCTTATCCGGTCGGATGGATGTCGAAAGAGGTTCTGCGGGATTATGTTGAGGCTGACGATCCGGTTACGGGCAAGCCGCTCATGCAGGAAATGGTGCATGCACTCACCCTCCCCCTGACGGACGACGAAAAAAATCCCAAAGTAGCCCAGAGACCAAAAAGGCCGCGGCTGCTAAAAAAGGACACAATAGAAAATTATAAAAAAATGTTCATAGAAAACGGGTGGACCGACGGAATGCCGATAGAAATTCCTACTGAAGAAAAAGTAGAGGAAATGCTGACCGGCACCGACCACGCCCCGGATGAAATTGTCGGCATGATGTCCGTAACCACCCACGAGGAAAGATACACATACACTGTCGAAAAGGTGGCTGTGAACGCCGTGATGGCCGGAGCCAGACCGGAACATTTCCCCGTGATCCTCGCCCTGGCAGCCAGCCAGGAACCCTCCATGCCCAGCTCGACAACGTCCTTCGGAAGGATGGTGATTGTAAACGGACCCATACGAAACCAGATCGCCATCAACTGCGGATCCGGGGCTTTCAGTCCCTTTAATTTCGCCAATGCCGTGATTGGTAGGGCTTATACGCTTATGAGTTTCAATTTCGGCAATGCCCGGATCAACGAGAACTTCACGGCCACATTTGGGAACGTCACCAACTACAACAACATGTTCGCGGGCGAGAATGAAGAAGAGTCTCCATGGGAGCCGCTGCATGTAGAGAAGGGATTCGGGCCGGAAGAAAGCACCGTCAGCCTTTTCAGGGGTTGGAACGTAAATCACCTGGGAATGAGTATCGGAGGTATGCGCTACTCGGACCGGATGCTCGAAGTCGTCAACGGCCTGAAATCGATGCTGCCCGGCGGCACGTTTGTCATGGACCCGCTGGTGGCCAAGAATCTCAAGGATCAGGAAGGTTTCAGAACCAAGGAAGAATTCCGCCAATGGCTCTTCGAGCGATTGAACAAGCCCGACGGTCCGTTCATGCGCCCCCCCTCACTGAACATGGTCGTGGTGGGTGGAGAATGGAATCCCATGTTCACGACAACGGACTTCGTATACACCCAAACCGTCTCTATAGACAAATGGATTCCCGAAAACGGCATCCGCATGGACGCGAAACCTATCAGGATGCCGTCACCCGTAACCTGTAAGGACGGAACCTGCGGTATCCGGTGATTAATTCCGAGGTTATGGTGACTGTCACCGAAATATATGGAGGGATTGTATGAAAAGCGACGCTAAGTATTTCAGTGGTTCCATCATGCGGCAACCGATCGGTCGCCGAACCCTGTTTCGCAGCCTGGCATTCACTGCCGGAGGACTCGCGGTCGGGTTCTCTCCAGGATGCCGGTCCACGGTGGAAAAAGCACCGCCGGTCGATCCTGTAGTCAACACATCCTACGGGAAAATCCGTGGGTACATGAACCAGGGGATCTATACATTTCGCGGCATACGCTACGGTGCCTCTACCGGCGGGCAGAACCGGTTCATGCCGCCCAAACCGCCCGAACCCTGGGCCGAAATTCGGGATGCCTCCGGCTACGGCTACAGCGCACCTCAGACCAATCCTTCTTCCCAGGGAGCAGTCTCGCAGGACACCGAAATCGGCCGGATCCTCTGGGCTTCCGACGGGTTCCGCGTACCACCACCTGAGAACGCCCGGTGATGGTCTGGCTGCACGGAGGTGGCTTTTCCTCGGGCTCCTCCTCCAACCTGCTCTATGACGGAAACAATCTGGCACGGCGGGGCGCGGTTATGGTCGGCGTCAATCACCGGTTGAATGTCTTCGGATACACACACCTGGGAGATATCGGGGGCGAGGCATACGCCCATTCCGGCAATGCCGGTCAGCTCGATATTATCGCCGCGCTCGAATGGGTACGCGACAACATAGAAAAGTTCGGAGGCGACCCGAACCGCGTCATGATCTTCGGGGAATCGGGCGGCGGAGCCAAAGTATCCATGCTGCTGGCCAGCCCCCCGGCAAAAGACCTGTTCCATGCAGCGGTGATAGAGAGCGGGCCCGGCATCAAGGTGGGAGAGCCTGAACCGGCAACAAACGCCGCCGAACTGCTGCTTGAAGAACTGGGCATCCAGGCCGGAAATCTGGCTGAAATTCATAAACTGTCCACATCCAGAATTCTGTCCGCCTACTTTGCAGCCAACGCCAAATTCAGCCGGCAGGGAGGCGGAGGGGCGTTTCGTCCCGTCCTGGATCCGGAGGTTCTTCCCGCTCACCCGTTTTACCCGACGGCACCCTCCATATCCGAAAACGTGCCGGTCATGGTGGGATGGAACAAAACTGAACAGACTGCCTTTTCCCTGGGCCAGGACGAACTCTGGTCCCTGGATGAAGAGGGAATGCGCAGCCGGGTGGAGAACCTGGCAGGCGAGGATACCGGCAGGCTCATTGAGCTGTATCGCAGGGAATACCCGGAAATGTCGCCGTCCGCCATCTACTTTTACATTGCCAGCTATTCCAGGATGGGAAGCGGCTCTGTCACTATTGCGGAACGAAAAACAGCTCTCGGCAAAGCGCCTGCATACCTGTATCGCCTTGACTGGGAAACGCCGGTCCTGGACGGAAAACTGATCAGCCCGCACGGTTTGGAAATGCCGTTTGTTTTCGATAATGTCAAAAGCGGCGGTGTGGGTCTGACGGGCGGCGGCGAAGAAGCGCAGAAAATGGCCGATAAAATGAGTGAAACCTGGATCGCCTTTGCGGCAACCGGCGATCCGAACACTTCCGGGAGCGGGCTTCCCCGCTGGGATCCGTACGATGCGAAAAACCGGCCTACCATGATTTTCGACACCGAAAGCAGGGTAGAACTTGATCCGCTCAAGGAACAACGCCTGATTTTTGAGGAATCCCCCGGAACCCTGTGAAAAATGCGGATTTAGTACTTAGCCGGGAACCGGAAAAGCTGCTCCTTATTCCGGTCCCGGCTTTGTTTCCGGGATAAAAACGGTACCCATTCACGCCAGGTTTTCGTTTGTAACCGACACAGGAGCAGGCGCCTTCGCCTCTTTCTCTCTCCATGGCAGTTTTTCCTTATTCTCAGCAGGATTGTGTCCCCGGATATTCCACCGAACAACTCGCCCGTAATACGCAAAGTTCAAGGCGAAATGATACAGCGCGGTTTTCCATCCTCCCGGCCTCCGCACCTGCCGCATCACCCGGCGGGCTATTCGCCATGGACGATAGAATTCACGGGTCACCCAGTCATGCCCAGCCTGTAGATCAGCCCGCGTCATGTTCCGGGGCTGGAAAACAGCGTTGTGAAAATCATAATGGGAATAGTTATGATCTATAATCCTGTTCCTCATCGCACGGACTCTGGAGGTTCCAGGGAGAGGCGTAAAAATGGAAACCTGGATAACGTCCACTTCCAGCTTATCGAGCATATCAAGGGTGTGTTGAAAAACTTCCGGAGTGTCGTGATCGAAACCGAGTACGATACCCGCCTCGACCCCGATACCATGAGAATGGAGTAACTGTATGGCATCTCGATACTCCTCCACCCGGTGGCAGGTTTTTTGTACGGAGGTCAGGTTCTCGCCGGAAAATGTTTCCAGGCCGACAAAGAGCCCGATACATCCGGCTCTCGCCGCAAGATCAACGAAGCCGGGATCTTCTGCAACCTCTCTCGCAGAGAAGTGATTTCATCCACTACCTCCCGCACAGGACGAAACCTTTGCGTTTGGTGGTTGAAAGCCGAAACCGAGCAGAAGTCGCAGCTGTTGGAGCACCCTCTGGTTGCCTGAACCGCCTGGATGGTTCCATATTTTTTCCCTTTAAGGAGATGCCGGGGTGGAGGATTCAGTCCTATTAATGAAGGTGGGCATTCGTTTCTGTATATGCCATGCAGACGGCCATTTGCTGCATCTTTCAATACTTGAGGCCAGATTCCTTCGGCATCCCCCATCACAACGGCATCTGCATTGCAAAGTGCCTCCTGCGGGCGGAAGGTAGGATGCATTCCACCCAGAACAACCGGGATTCCCCGCTTTCTGAATGCTGCAGATATTTCATAAGCGCGCAAGACAATTGCCGTCATACAGGTTATTCCAACCAGGTCAAATTCCTCATCCCAGGGAATTTCGTCAATCTGTTCGTCTATAATCCGGATTTCAGCATCCCGGGGAGTTTCGGCAGCCACGCTCAATAGGCTAAGCAAAGAAAATCGGAACGTTTTACCGTTAAAAATACGGGATTCCCCTATCTTTTTCCATCTGCCCGAGGCGGGTGCGACCAACAGGATTTTCATGGCATTCTCCTTTCGATTAATGTTTTGAGGGCAAGGAGCATGCCAGGGCCACATTAAAATGATTAACTTATTGTTTTGATTAGATTTAATGAATATACAGAAGAGTATTCAAAGGGTTGGCCAGACGAAAGAACATATCATTGAATGCATATCCATGTTCATGAAATGCATATCGTATATAAAATCAGGCCATACGCACCCAGCGCAAAAGGGTTCTGAAATCGGGCGGCTTCCCGAACATCAGAAGCCCGATGCGAAAAACTTTGGCCGTAAACCAGATAGCGCCGAACACCGATGCAATACCCACCAAAATGGAGAGCCACACCTGCCACAACGGCGGCGGAGAAGTGGAAGCCATGCGCAGAAGAATGGCAAAAGTGTTAACGGGAGGAATGAAGCTCATCACAATGCTCAATACAGAGCCCGGATCGTGCGATATTGGGAACCAGAGAAGCCACGGGATCATGAACGTTATGGTCAACGGCGCCATCAGACCCTGCGCCTCCTTCATTTCATTGACCGCAGCGCCGATGGCCATCATTAGGGAGCCTATCACCAGGTAGGTAATCACGAAGAAAATCAGGAGATAGAAAATCAGGGAGATGTCCAGGAGACCCATCATGGCGAAAGAAAAGAGCATCACAATCCCAAGACCGACATAGAGTGTCAGGCCGATCATACTCACAGCCATCTGGCCGAGCAGTTTTCCGGCCATCAGCTCCATGGGCGAAACGGCAGACAGGAGGATTTCCACGACGCGGCTCGATTTTTCTTCCACCATAGTCGTAAGCAGCTGCCCGCCCGCGCCCATAACTCCACCGAAAAGCAAGATTCCAAATGCCATCGGCAGCAGAAAATTAAATCCTTTAACAGTTTTCATTTGTTCCGTTTGGGTGACAGTCACCGATTGAACCGGAGAAACATCAAAGAGTGTACGGATTTTGGCTCCATCGACTTCGACGGCATTTAAACGGGCATTCACAATAGCA
Organism: Acidobacteriota bacterium; assembly: GCA_037386985.1. Classification (GTDB taxonomy): domain Bacteria; phylum Acidobacteriota; class UBA6911; order UBA6911; family UBA6911; genus UBA6911. Next base: position 9,217 of record JARRLM010000129.1, read on the forward strand.
TCACGGAGCCCTCTCTGAATCTCGTTGCGGGCCTGATCCCCCAGGTTCGGCGGGACATAAAAATCATACGTACCATACTGCAGGTCTTCCCCTGAGGGCTTCACCGCATCCGCCTGAATCACGGCTACGGCAAGATGCGGCATTTCCTTTGGCTGTGTTTTCAACCAGTCTTTTTCCAGTTCGATATCCGATTCGGGAGGCCGTGACAGGATATGAACCTCCGGAATCGGCAACAATCCCGTGCCCAGATCCTTTACGGCTTCAGTATCCACAATCTGCCTGGCCTGTTCAGGAATTACGGCCATGGCTTTTTTCGCTTCCTCCCTGCGCCGTTCAGTGATTTTTTCGGGGTCGTAAATATCCTGCAGTTCCGGAAGAACCTTTCCGGTTGGATCGATGACAACGAGTTCACCCTTGAGCTGAAAATTATCGAAATTGAAAACGTGCGGACCGATCAGGGCGAAAATAGCGATGATCGCGGGTAATATCAGAAGGCCGATGACAAAGGCTTTGGTCGCCACTGTTGCAATGAATTCACGTTTTGCTATGAGTAAAATATTTCTCATACGTCAGAATCTCCACCATTCGCATTTACAAGGCCCGCCTTCAGCTTCTGTTGTTCTTCGGCCGTATCCGTTG
>JARRLM010000130.1:0-5609 GCA_037386985.1 Acidobacteriota bacterium
GATCAACAGGCTGATTATGGCCAGGATGCTTTTCCGTCCAATCACAATATCTCCTCGTAATCTTTGTCCGATAAATCCATTAAAGATCAAGACAAAACAGTTCCATCCTGTTTTGATATACTCCTGCTAAAAAGGATCCGTTCCCCTATTTGGTCGCCGTAATCAGGCTGAAAACTCCCGAATGCGCCTTCGATGGAACATTAAGGCCCTGAATAATCACCTGACGAAAACCGGCTTGAAATAAAAGTGAAATTATTTCTTCCTGATCATAATAAACTGCAGCAGTTTCAGCATCATTCTTTTTTCTGTATTGAAGGCGCAGTTTCTTCAAAATCGAATTCCAGACTGTCTTTGAAGATTTTGGCTTGATCATTTCAGCAAGAATCATGTATCCCTCAGGAACCAGAACACGCTTTATCTCTTTCAAGTATTCCTCGGCGGGATGTCGGTGAAAATCGAAAATTGAAACAGCGATATCCCCATATTCGTCCGGAACGGGAATCTTTGGCTCCTGAAATTCCCAGAAATCGATGGTAGGGTGAAGGTTCAGCTGAATCGCTCTCTGTTTAGCACGCTCAAGCAGTGTAATATTTGTATCAAAAGAATAGATATGACCCTGGAAAGCTTTGCGCCCTGCTAGATTGAGTGCAAATACAGCCGTATCAGCCAATAGATCCAAAACTTTCCGACCACCAGTATCGACGACAAAATCAACAATCCTGTCAATTGTCAGATAATAGTCCAGGCCTGTACTCCTGCGGAAAAATTCTGCAATCCCATCTTCGTATATTTCGATTTTCGCAGGAAGATTTGCAAGAAATGGGCGTGGTTTCGGTGTTGAAAAATCAAATTTCTTTTGAATATTTGTGGAGGGAGATTCAGTTTTCACTTGAATTGCTCAATCCGATTAATGCCGGTGGGTTACACATAGTCTGTCAGTGGCGGATCCTCAGGAAAACGGGATCCGGTCACGGCTGTTTATGTATCATATCCCCCGGCTTTTTCCCTTTGAAGCGGCATTCCTCAAGGTACAGTGAATAGTAGCTTTGCCGTAGAAATTCCGATTCTTCTATTCCCATCTTTCCAGCAAAATCACAAATGCATTTCTCGGAACCTTCGATCTCTATATAGTTGCCTATGGGAGTTTCGTCAACCGCTACAATCACGCTATCTACTTCGTATTCACGACGATATTTCTGATAACGGAACCATACACGCATCCCGAGCCTCCCCAGTATCCGAAGCGCAGTATGGCCGTCCTCAAGTTTCGTCTCCAACTCCTCCCTTGTTTTAAAAATTCCTTCCGCCCTGGGAGGGCCTTTATAGGTTAGAAAAGATCTTTTCCCGGCATACCGTACTCGAACGATGCATCCGGTGTTCTGCAAACGTTTATCCGGAAAATCCAGAAGAAGGTTGTCTTCGAAATGTCTGTCGGCGACAACCCGAGGATTGCGGCCACTTAATTTTTCGATAAAATTTTCAATACTTGAAACCCTGATCTTTATCTCTGTTTCCGTACTCAACGGTATCCTCGGTAAAACCGTATATTCAACCCTCTGCCCGTGTGTGCAATATATTTACACAATGTGTTGCCGCAGCAGCACGCCACACTCCAGCAGCAGGGACTGTGCGCGATTGTTCAGGGGATAATCCTTGTTATAGACTACTTCACCGATACCGCTGTTTATTATCATTTTAGTACAGAGAAGGCAGGGAGAGAAAGTCGTATACAGAGTAGCCCCCTTTAAGCTGGTTCCATGGTAGGCCGCCTGAGTAATTGCATTCTCCTCGCCATGACAGCAAAGACATTCTTCCAGAGCCGTTCCACTCTCTGCCATGCTGTTGCACCTCGGACATCCCCCTTCATTGCAGTTTTTAGCCCCCCTGGGAGTTCCATTGTATCCTGTAGAAATAACTCTTTTGTCTTTTACAATAATCGCTGCAACCTTCCGTTTTATGCAGTTGCTGCGCATCGCAACAACCTTGGCAATGTTCATAAAATATTCGTCCCAGGAGGGCCGTTCAAATTTGCCCATCAGCGGCGGTAAGAGTTCATCCAAACTACGGTGCAATCCTTCCAGTGTCCCATTGTTCGTAACAATGAGATCGGTGGTGCTCTGTGTTGCATTCAGCTGTTGCTTGATTGGGTCGTCAGAGTCCAGCTCACGGGATTCTTCCTCCAGAAACTGTTCAAACGTCTGAGCCGCATTCTCTCTTCCCCGTTTCTTGCTTCGCTGGAAGCGTATTTTCGGATCCGATTCCAGACCTATCAGGGTAAAATCACCCCGACTTCTGAAGACATCCACTTCAGAGGGGTTGCGAATGGAGTCGATCACGTAGTTCTGGTCGTTCTCCAGACTGGCCACTATTCTTTCCGCCAAAAGACCCGGTCCGAATTCACTTCTCAGTTCGTTTCCGACTTCAATAAGGGTATCGCGGTCTATTTCCCTGCCTCGTCTTTGAATTTCCACCCTGATCTCGTCCGAAAGAGACCGATAGACGAATCCCCTGCTCTTCAGGTATTCGCAAACAGCCGTTTTACCCGATCCATTTTTCCCTGTCAGTCCTATAATCATATGTTTTGCATGGTAGCATACTTATAAAAATTTCAGTTACAGTTCTACGAATCCCTTTCGGTCTACTGTTCTTTCACTCATACAACAGGTGCGGCTTTCTTAATCGTATAAAATCGTCGATATCCTTTTGCCAGGACTGTCGTATCTGATCCTGTGGAACTCTATGCTCGATCATATCCGGAATCTTCCTGCTTCCGCATATTATTTCAATAGGCATCTTTTCGAATTCATACTCATACGGGGGATCCCGCCATTCGAAAAATTCAGGGTACAATGAATGCGCAGCCGAAACCGCAGCGATACCAGTCAGGTAGGGTTCGAATATCTCGCGATCTCTCACATGAACCTGTACTCCCCCGCACACCTTCCCCGCCCATTTATTGAAGGTCGGCTGAAAAAATGCGGGGCGGAAATATACTCCCGGAAGTCCTATTTTGTTGAGGTATTCGGCATACGGTCTGCTCCGAATAAAGGGAGCCCCGACCAGTTCAAAGGGGCGTGTAGTTCCCCTACCCTCGGAAATATTGGTACCTTCGAAAAGCACCATGCCCGGGTAAACTATAGCGGAATCCAGTGTCGGCAGATTGGGCGAGGGCTGTATCCATTGCAAACCGGTTTGATCGAACCAGAAATCACGGCGCCATCCATCCATTTTGATAACGGTTAAATCACAATGAATGTCGAATTCGGAATTGAACAGTAAGGCCAGCTCTCCAATGGTCAAACCGTGCCGCATCGGAATGGGATACAGCCCGACAAACGACCTGAACTGAACATGAAGCAGGTTCCCTTCCACCTCAGTACCGTTTATCGGATTGGGGCGGTCCAGGACAATCATTTTTTTGCGGTAACTGGCGCATGCCTCCATGCAGTAAGCCATCGTATATAGAAACGTATACACACGGGTTCCGACATCCTGGAGATCGAAAAGCAGAACATCGATATCCCTCATCATTTCTTCAGTTGGGTATCGTGTATGTCCATACAGGCTGTGGACGGGAATGCCGGTATCAGGGTCCTGATAAAATCCGGACTCGATCATATTATCCTGTTTTTCCCCCCGCGCACCATGTTGCGGACCGAAGAGAGCTGCCAACCGGAAATCCTTAATATTTCCCAAAGCATCCGCGGTATGGCGCAAATTTGTCAAGATGGAGGCAGGATGTACCACGGCACCTACATTTGAACCCTTCAAAAGGTCCAATCTGCTCTGAAGCAGAACTTCAATCCCTGGTTTGACGCTCATCGATGCCTCGATGCTGAAAGTTCGGAGTGCGGTCGCCGATCCTTCGATAAAATTCAGAATAGCTGATTAAATATCATGGCAAGAAGACATACAACTGCTTTCTCATTCCTGAATATTCTGCAAGGCTTCAACACCGGGAAATTACCTCAACAGGCTTGACTTTAAACCTTGCTTATATTTGAATAGCTCCTGTTTTCCATTGGTTGATACCGAAATCTTAAAGGCTTCAGGTTTACTGATAGTGGCATCCTTTGATCATTTTTCATGAATCAACCGCACGGGATACATCACATATTGTTCGGCGTGGATATATGGAACATACATTAGTGCTCAATGCCTCCTATGAACCCATAAATGTCATTTCCTGGAAACGGGCCCTGAATCTGCTCTGTAGAGGGAAAGTCGAGGTTCTCGCCGAGTACGACCGCGAAATTCGGAGCGTTAGCTTCACCATCAAATTGCCCAGTGTACTGAGACTTCTAAAGTATGTGCGAATCAGAAAAGCAAATCAGAAAGTAAAATTCAGCCGTGCCAATATTTATGCGCGTGATCACCATACATGCCAGTATTGCGGGGAAAAATGCAGCGCTGAAAACCTAACGTTTGATCATATCGTACCCATCGTAATGGGAGGTACAAAAACGTGGGAAAATATTGTCACCTGCTGCATAGACTGCAACCACCGAAAAGGGGGCAGAACGCCTGAAAAGGCGGGCATGACCCTTATCCGCCGGCCCAAGGAGCCGGAATGGATCCCCTCCATGCTGCATATAACCATCGGTTTCAGGAATGCGCCGCAAGCCTGGCGGGATTTCGTGTATTGGAACATAGAACTGGAAAACGACGGTTGAATCCTGTCAAATCCGATTTAGATGCTTCCCGATCTCTTCAATTCACCCAGTTTAGAGGAATCTCAACGGCTTTATTTCAGGGATATATTTCCCCTTCTGAGCCAGTCTATAATATTCTTCCAACCCTCGGATATGTTCCTGTCCCAGGTCGAAATTGATATTGTGAACCAGGTATCTTTCCAGAAAATCTTTCGGAAGTTTTAACTGGTCTGAATAGACAGCGGCAATCTCGGAGCGATGCTCCAATCCCCATTCCTTGGCCTGATGAAATTGATCGGTCAAACCATCCGTTGAGGATGTTTCAGGCCGACAGGCCCAGAATGCGAAAACAAAAGGTTTCTGCTGCCACTGCACCCACATACCCGCCAGATCTATGGTTCGATATTTTTCAAGGTCCACGACCAAGGCCGAATCTCCAATCAGCAATGCGGCATCACATTTCCCCAGCATTTTTTCCAAGTCCGGGGGGTGGGGAATGTATTCAGGCTGGATCCCCAATCTTTCTTCCAGCAGGATTTTAGTCAAGACTACAGAACTGCGTGAGGTTGTATCCAGAGCTACAGATCTGATACTTTCTTTTTCCCATCGACTCACAAGAAGAATACTTCTCACTTCCGCCAACGATGCGATCGCAATTCCCGGTATGATTTTCAGATCCGGAATTCTCTGATACTCAATGCTTGGGATCAGCCCGATATCCACGTCCCCGTTTGAAAGTTGTTCCGCACATCTCGCAGGCGAAGAAGGGATGACTTCGAATATTTCACTCAAAAAGCCATGGAGGAAAGCCCATCCCAACGGTGCGGAATTCAGGTAATTTACCAGTGATATTCGTATTTTTGTCTTCACAGTCTTTTATTTCTTAAAATATTTTTCTTCGCGATGAAACATTTCTGAAAGAGACGGCAACCGGATCTTCATCGGCCTCGGTAAATA
>JARRLM010000131.1:0-5609 GCA_037386985.1 Acidobacteriota bacterium
CACGCGAGATCATTCCCTAATGTAAAGAACGGCCGGGAAGGTTTCTCCCCGGCCGCCCTGGCTTGAGTGATTCCTAGAACGAAACCTTGAGCGCGAACTGTATCTGTCTCGGATTCAGCACGGCTCTCGGCTCGCCGAACCCTGGATTCGGCGCTGTGACCCCATCTTTATAGTGCCTCGGCACATCACCGATAAAGACAGGAGCGGAATAGACTGTATTGACTTCATCCACATTCGGTCGGTTCAGCAGGTTGAATGTGTCGAAGCTCAGGTTCAGTTCCACGCGGTCCGTAGCCTGAATGCTGCGTGAAAGACGAAGATCCCATGAGCGCATCGGATCGCCCGTGTATGTATTCCGTCCAGCAAGCCCCACACGATCGGTAACGGGATTTCTATCCCCGTTGGCATCAAATCCCACATAGAGTGTGAAAGGCCTACCGGACTGCAGGCTGATGATACTGCTCAGCATCCAGTTTCTCATCAGTACATGGCCCGAATCAGGGGAGCTGGCGCTGAAGTTGGTGACAAAACGGTGCCGGACATCCTGGTTCGAAAGGGCATACTCCGATTCCCTGTCAAAACTGTTTTGCGGGAGGTTGATAAAGGTTGTGAAATTCCCGTTATCCATTGTCTTTGAAAATGTGTAGTTCGCCTCCAGAGAAAACCAGTCCGCAACAGTCTCATTTACCTGAAGGGTCATACCATGATAATTTGCCTTCACGGAGGCGTCGTTATAGTCCAGCAAACCTGCGCCCGGGATCTCCGGTCCCAAAAAATACGGCTTCCCGTATTGAAGATCAGGCGTCCCCTCACAACCGCTCAGAGTGCCGTCCGGATTGAGCCATCCCTGGGCATAGTCGGGATTGTCGGGCTTGCTGGTGCCGACCGGACATGGCATATTGATGTCATTTCCCCGAACCAGCCTGTGCGCCCCGACAAAGAGATATGCCGCACTCACCGTCAATCCTTCGGTAATTTCACGGTCTATCTGCAAGCTGGCCTGCACGGCGTAAGGAAGTTTGTTTTCATCGCGATCCATGCCGCCCGCCCCAACACCGCAGGCCGGCGGGCAGGGTCCGCTTGCATAGTAGGGATCGTATTCACCGGTCAGGATGATGTCTTTGGCTACTTCCGACGGAGCAGAAGGGAAAGGTACCGGCGAAACCAGGTTCAACTGCCAGCCCCCGCTGGCAGCCTTGTCATGAACCATGGGGAGAACGAAATTGTCTTCCAGGTATCCGGGCACGGTCTTCTGGTTTCCCGGAACGAAGAAGAAGGTCATGTTGTAGCGGTCGAAAAACAGCCCGGATCCCGCACGGATAACGGTTTTGCTATCCGGAGAATAGGCCAGTCCGACCCTGGGCTGAAACGCTCCCCAATAGGAGTCGATATGATCTCCGAGCCCTGTTTCGAAGTCATAGCGCAATCCATAGTTGAACGTCAGCTTCGGATTGATTTTCCACCTGTCCTGGGCGTAGAAGCCCCAGTACCCGTGATCCATCTCGTATGCATATTGATCATATAATCTCGGCGCATACGCATTGGGCCAGCTGTGATCCACAGGTCCTCCATCAAAGGGACCCACAGGAACGTATCCATTATGAAACTGGTCAGGTCCCGGTCCATTTTCCCTGGGAAGAGCAACACCGTAATATATAACCGGCAATCCATGCTCTTCCTCAGAAATTCCCAGTGCAGAACATGGAGGGGGACCCGGAATCTGGGGCACCGGATTCCCTCCTTCAGCTTCGCCCAGGAAATCCACATAATTGGCGAAATCTATAACGCAGTTGAGGTTGGGGAAGATCATTCTCACCGGTGTGAATCCCGGAAAGTTGGTCATATCCCAGACATGGTTCATATCCACACCGAATTCCATTGTGTGGTTGCCCTTGATCCATGCCATATCGTCGGAAAACTGGAGCCTGGTTTCGTACATGGCATCGTTGACGCCGAAACTATGCCCGAACATGAGGTCGTTGCCGACATCGATATTAGGCTCCCCTGTAGATCCTGGGAAATTGTAATGCCGCCTGGCATATTGAGCCAGGAAGGTATTTACCAGGGCGGGGCTGAACGTTGAACTCAGCGTGGTTACTATCGACTGATCGCGGATATAGAGATTACGCCCGGCACTGGGAGCTCCGATTCCACCGGCATCAAGAGTACTGCCCACCAGCTGGTTCAAATTGCGTGCATCCTCTATGTTGTACCGGATTGCCAGGCTGTTCTTATCCGTAAGGTGGTGATCCACGCGAATAAAACCGTAATCGTTATCCTTGGTTTTCAGAACGCCGGAATCTTCAGCAGGAATGCCCATGTATGCTTTTGCCTGGTTGATGGTATCCAGATTGCTCCAGAAATGGGCCGGAAGGGGTGGAGTCTCAGCGCGCCGTACACCTTCGTAGTTCATGAAAAAGAATGTTTGATTTTCTTTCAGCGGTCCTGACAATGTGCCGCCGAACTGATTCTGGCGCAGTTCGAATGGAAGCGGTTCCGGCTGTAGAAGCGAGCGCGCATTGGTGGCGCTGTTTTGCAGGTAGTTATAGATGGAACCGTGCAGATCGTTGGTTCCTGTTTTGGTAACAACGTTCACGATCCCTCCAACCGCCCGTCCATATTCCGATCCAAAGTTGTTGTTTACAACCCGGAATTCCGAGATGGATTCCTGAGGTGGAGTAGCACGCTGAACACCGCTAATTGAGTTAATGAAATCCGCTCCATCGACGGAAATCATATTACTGAATGATCGCATGCCGCCGAAGGATATCTGGGTAACCTCAAACTCGGTAACGACCGTTCCCAAGCTGGTGCGGCCGACGGCAGCACCCGGTGTCAAAAGCGCAAAGTCCGTGAAAAGACGTCCGCTGACCGGGAGATCGGTGATCTGCTCCGTATCGATTACCTGGCTCAGCTCGGTACGCGACGGCTCGATTATGGGAGCAGCCGCTGTGACCGTCACCTCCTCCCTGGTGCCTTCGATACTCATCGTGACATTAATGGTGGCGGTCTGGCCTACACTCAGGTCAATGTCCCTCACATAATCGGAAAACCCGGAATAGGAGACCGACAATTCATAGGAGCCTGGAGGCAGATTTACCAGAATATACGACCCGGTATCGTTGGATGTGACCTCATAAGTCCTGTTGGTGCCCTTATTGCGTATGGCAATTTCAGCTCCAACAAGAATCTGCTCGCTGGCATCCTGAACTGTTCCGTTCAGTTGGGCATAACTGATCGTAGCTTGAGCCGCGACAGGTTGAGTGAAAATCGCAGTTATACATACTGCACCCAAGGCAGCGAATAAAACATATCTGAAAGTATTCATAAACCTCCTTTTCATGGAACAACCTGGATCATAAGAGGAATGTCCAATGTTTCTGTATAGCCAGAGTTATCCATACTCTTTTTGCATGTATGCGTTATGACTGAACTATTGCGCGACTATTATCCGGTACTGCAGGAGGAATATTCCCGAATACCCACTGCGCTTGATATACAAGCACACGGAAATGCAGAATCCCCGACCCTTTAAAGCTCAGACAATTCATACGCTATAGAATAACTCAACTGCTCTTCAACAATTCACGGCTGACAATCTGAATCCTGAATCTCGAAGCGATGCCGGGATCTTACAATCAAATACACGGAATTTCAATCCTTTCAATAAGGCTGGGAAAATCAGAACAACACACTAATATATTAATATTTAACCTGCATGATATACAAATCCAGGACATCTGAATGTCCCGGCCGCAGCCGGGATTTTTTTGCGCGGATATTCTGTTTGATGATTTATGTGGTACACTCGCTGCCGTAAATACGAACGCATTCGAAGGACCCATTAAATAATGAGAAAAACGATCCTTCTGTTCATTGTCTTCATTTTCTGCCTTAGACCTGATTACGGATCAGGCCAAAATTCCTATAAATCCTTAGACAACCCTGACGCGTCCCCTGAAGCGGTTGCGCTGTATAAATATCTTCAGGACATGGCGGGCAAAAAAATCCTTTCCGGGCAGATGTGGGCTCCCTGGGGCATCGACGAAGAAAAATATATTCAGGAAACCACCGGAAAGCTCCCTGCTATCAAGGGTGTCGATTTCATTCATGAACGGGACAATCAGGATGAAGTTCAGCGCGCTATGGATTATTGGGAAAAAGGCGGGATATCCACAATTATGTGGCACTGGGGGGCGCCCGCGGTCGGAGAAGGCTATCAAAACAGCAAGAAGGAAATCGATACCGAACGACGTTTCATCGAAGGCACACCCGAATATATATCATTCTGGAATGAATTGAAGATAAAAGCCGACCACCTGGAAAAATTACGTGATGCCGGTGTTCCGATTATCTGGCGTCCTTTCCACGAGTTAAACGGCGACTGGTTCTGGTGGGGGAAAAAGGGTCCTGAAGCTTTCATCAAACTCTGGCGTACAATGTACGACTATTTCACCAGGGAAAGGAGATTAAACAACCTGATCTGGACATTATGTTACATGGATACGCCTGACGGAGCCTGGAACCCGGGCGAAAAATTCTGGGACATTGCAGGCGCCGACACATATCGTGGAGGGAAAACGCCTCATCTGGAAATGTTTGCCATGGTGAAAAGAATTGTCGGCGATGACAAAACGCCGATTACGTTCCATGAGTGCGGGATTCCGCCCGATCCGGATGAAACCCTTAAAGCGGGCGCAAAATGGTCCTGGTGGATGCAGTGGCATACAAATTTGCTGACAAATATCGACAAGGAATATCTTAATAAGGTATATCACCATGAAGAGGTCATTACGCTGGATGAAGTTCCGGATATAATGGCCGAATACGGGAAATAACCCGAAGGGATACATACAGGATGAATGCGGGCACGCTTGCTATGTCCAACTGCGATTCACCCAAACCACCGAGGTTGTTGTCCGACCGGCCTCTTATCCCTCAACATTACACGTTCTCCCGATAGAGCAACGGATCCTGTTGCTGTCATTTACTCATACCGGTTTTCACTCAGATCACCCGTCGCGAGATTCCGTTGCATAAAAGACTCAAGTTATTGCTGTTTTATGACGAGAAAAAGGGATGAGCGTGAATGTGCCCAAAAAGCGATTATGACAAATCGAGCGAAACTTTTTTTGCAGAGTTGTGTTTAAGGAAACATGGATAAATCGGAGTATGCAACTGTAGATCTAGGAAAAGGCCATGGGGGCTTCCCCCCAACCCCCTCTTGTCTTTTATCCCAGGCCATAGATTGGTCCCGGCCATAGTTTGGTCCCGGCCATAGTTTGGCCCAGGCCATAGTCTGGGGTATTCCGGCTTTTTCCCGTAACCGGAGGAAATCATGAAACCATTTATCAACTATTTTAAACTTTCAGGTTTTGCTTTTGTGGCACTGTCCATGTTGGTGTTCGGCATTGCAGGATGTTCGTCCGGCGGTTCTTCTAATCTGAATCCGGCCGATGAGGGTGAAATCGTCATTAGTCTGACGGATGCGGCCGGTGATTTTGCCACCTACACAGTGGATGTGTTGTCCCTGAACCTGACAAAAGCGAATGGGGCGGAAGTGGCGGCCCTCCCTCTCTCCACAAGGATCGATTTTGCGCAATACACCG
>JARRLM010000132.1:0-7050 GCA_037386985.1 Acidobacteriota bacterium
GGCTGGTTCGGCTGGTTCGGCGAGTATCAGGGCAGCCGGGATAACAGCAAGGAAATCGAAAAAGGCTGGATCGTTAAAGGGGACACTCTGGCCGATCTGGCGAACAAACTTGAAATGGAGCCGGCTGAGTTGGAGGCTTCGATATCGAGATGGAACGAGAACTGCAAAAACCAAAGCGATCCCGATTTCGGACGGCCGGGCAGAAGCCTGACGCCGATCGACCAGCCGCCATTCTATTGCGTTAAAGTTTACCCTGCAACCTACAACACGCAGGGTGGACCGAGGCGCAATGCCAAATGCCAGGTAGTGGATCCGTTCAACCAGCCGATTCCGGGACTCTACAGCGCAGGTGAGTTGGGCTCTTTCTGGGGCTGGATGTACAACGGCGGTGGAAACAATGCGGAAGCTCTGTGCACTGGACGTATCGCCGTCAGGAACATTCTTACGAAAAAATCGGGATAGTTATCCTGGTACATTAATTAAGGGAAACGTATGCTGGCTCAAATCGTTCTTACGCCTGCAGAATCCAAAAAACTGATCGCCAAGGCCGTTGCACGATTAAAAACCGTCCGGAAGGCGGCAGACAGGGGGATCGTTGCGATCCATCCCAGCAGCAGCACTTACTTCATCGTAGAGGAATTAACCGGATCAAAACCGAAGACGAATTACTGGGTATGCGGCGTTGTATCGCCAAGAGGTATGTGCGTGGAAATGGCCATGGCCGTCGGTGCTGAACTCACGCCGCATGAAGAGCGCGTCGATCCCGGCGATCTTCAGGGAACGTGGGTGAGAGAAAAATGTCGACAGGGACGTGAAGAGAAACTTTCCACCCTGCTCTACCGCATGACGTCTTCTGATGTTTACGTTAAAGTTGAAAAGCTGATTCCTATCCCGGTGAAGGAAGCAGCGAGAGAGGCGAAGTTTACCCGATACGACTCGGGCATGGGAATGCCGGTCGGACTCTATCCCTGCCCAAGCGGCGATACCATAGACGAGGTTCGGGCGATCGAAATACTAAGCGGCGCCACTGCAATACCGATTGCATCCGGCGGACTGGGGGGCGCGGAAGGCGCGGTCACGTTTATTCTGAAAGGGGATTCCCAAAAAGTGAAGAAAGCTCTCGATTTCGTTGAGCAGTCAAAAGGGGCCAGACTTCCCAATCTCCGTTTATGCAACTGCAACGACTGCCCGGTCCCCAACTGCGAATTTCCCATGATAGACAAGAAATGGAATTTATCATAGCGGTTACCACGCAAGCTCGCTTCAACACGCAAATGAACCACTACCGGGGTTCATGACAGTGTAAAAGCATTTTGGCAAACTATCCGACATGTACGGGCGAAGAATCATGCTGATTATCTCCGTCACGTACCGCCTGATAGGAACTATTCTGGGAGCCATAAGCCCCAATTATATTTTCCTGATTGTAGCGAGTGCAATCAGCGCTATCGGGACGGGCTCCATGATCCCTCTTACGTTCGCCGTCGTCGGAGACCTCTTTCCACCCGAGAAACGGGGTAAGTGGATCGGATTGCTGCGCATCCCGACAGGTGTCTTCTCATTAATCGGCCCAACGTTCGGCGGCTGGCTCGTAGACAATCTCAGCTGGCGATATATATATTGGCTGGCGCTGCCATTTTTGGCTGCATGCCTCATACTGGTTCCACGGGGTATTCCCTCAGTAGTCCGATCGGAGTCGAAACATAAAATCGATGTTCGAGGTTGTGCATGGGTGGCCATTGCCTCTTCAACACTCATTATCGGTTTTTCGCTCGCCGGAGATAAATATCCCTGGCTTTCCCCACACATCATCGGGCTGCTGTTAGTGTCGCTGGTATCCTGGATTTTATTCATCCACACCGAGAATCGTGCGGAAGAGCCTATCCTGGATCCATTGGTCCTGTATAACCGCTCGTTTCTGACCATCGCCATCGCCACTCTGCTCTCTTTTTTCAGCAACATGGGAATCATGATGTATTTCCCGATGTTTTTGCAGGGAGTTCAAGGTATCAGTACAACGATTAGCGGACAGATCATCACACCCTACAGTGTACTGCTTTCTTTTATCGGAGTACCGGTTGGATTCCTGCTGGGCCGTGGAGGAAGATTTAAATGGATGTATGTCCTCGGATTCGGAATTTTAACGGCGGATATGTTTGCGATGATTCTATTCAAGGAACAGACCCCTATCCATTTGAGTGTTGTCGCCGCAACCGTTGCCGGCATCGGGCTGGGTGCGGTTCCGACCATAAACACGTTGGTTGTCCAGAATGCAGTTCCAAAGCGATTGCTGGGTGCATCTATGGGAGCATTGTTCTTTGTCATCCTGATGGGAGTGGCAATCGCCCCGGCTCTGCTGGGCTCTGCAATGAACGCCTCCTATGAAAAGGTGCTGAACCGTTTCCTACCCGCGGAGCTGTATAATACGGCCGATCAGGAGACCATGAGTTTGCTGAAAGATCCGCGCATCCTGTTGTCCCAAACCGCAATGGATGAGCTCAAGGCCGAATTCGACCGGGGCGAAAGAGGGATGCAGGCTCTCTTCGATGAAACCGTGCATGCGATCCGCCAGTCGCTGCTCGTCGGCTTGAGAACCGTCTTTGGGTTGGGCGCTGCCACCATGCTCCTGGCTTTTCTGATCATCTGCACCATTCCGTCTAAAACAACACGCGAAGAATAAATATCCGGACACTGTTTCCTTGAATGACAGAAGAAACCGAATGGCTTCCAAATTACAAATGCTCGTGCTGAAAGCAACGCTTGAAGCATCAATCGATCGCTGCGAGTACATCGGCACAGAATCTGGCAATACTAAAACCTCTTCCCGCATCAAAGCCGCGACGCACAACCACCGCTCCGTGTGACGGAATAATCATTGCGTACTGCCCCTGGCCGCCGCTTGGCGAATACGCGTCGGCGGGCAGTCTATCGATGCCGCCGTATATCCAGAACTGTGCGCCGTAGCGCATACCGCCGCCTTCAGGTTGAACCGGCGCCGGTGTGGAGACGAATTCAGTCCAGCCTTCCGGTAAAATGCGTTCGCCGTTCCAGACACCGCCGTTTAAATACAACAATCCAAAACGTGCAAAGTCCCGTGCCGTGGAATAGGTCTGGCCCGACATTAAGAAGTCGCCATTCCAATCGCTTGCCGGAGTGGTGTGCATCATGCCGATTTTCCAGAAGAACTGCTGAAAAGGCATCGCCCAGAAGGTCTGATCATCCCCGACCGCCTGACGCACTGCCCGCATCAGGAGCATGGTATCGGGTGGATTGTAAAGAAAACGCGTTCCGGGAAGCGTATCAAGAATATTCGTTGCCGCGCGGCCCGCAACGGTGGCGCCGCCGGCGTAGATATCCGCCTGCGGACTGCCGTTGCCTTCGCCATACAGACCGCTCGACATGTGAAGCATGTGACGCGCGGTGATCGATCCCCGCGGATCGCCATTTTTGCGCCATTCCTCAAGTGCGCCGGGCCTGTCGAGATCCAGTCCGTATTTCCAGGTCGCAATACCGACCAGAGAAGCCGCAAAACTTTTTGCCGCTGAATGCGTTTGCGCGCCCTGGTGCATTTCGAAGCCCATTGCATAGCGCTCCGAGATGATCCTGCCGTCTTTGACAACGATGATGCCCCAGGTACTGCCGCCGTACGTGCTGCCGTCAAAGCCTGCTTCCACAATCGAATCGAGCGTCTTCTGTTTCTCTCCCGGTAATCGATCGATTGCGTTTTGATCGCCCATAGGCCAGTCCTGTGCGTCAAAATCGGGACGCACAACATCTGCAGTCACCTGCGGCACATGCTGCAAGGCATCCTTGGTGGCCCCGATCGGCAATTGAACACAGCCCAGCACCGGGCGCCATCCCACAATACGCGGCGGCATTACATCGGAGTACTCAATTGAGACAATTTTGCGTTCGTAATCGATATCGGTCTTCATCGACTCCGTACCGCCGAGGCCACCGTTGTCTGCGTTGATCTGCTCCAGAGTTCGCCCGCCGTCCCACAATCCGCTGCATAACGCTATGGCACGTGTGGCTGCCTGAGATGCCGCTTGTCTGCGCGGTGTTGGACGGCCACCGGATCCAAGTCCGAATGTATTCTGTTTAGCCGCAGGTTTCGCTGCGCTCTTTGGATTATCCTGCGCATTGGTCGCGTGTATGGCGCAAAGGGCCAGGACAACTGAAATATGGACTATTCTACTGAGATGATGCATTGATTACTCCTGGTTGATGGATACGCTTTGATCATAGAAGCATTTTGAACCGGGATCGTGCTGCTGAACGCAGCAGTCCGGTGATTCTTTGACGACCTATATTATAAATGTATTATAATTGCATTTTAACTGTATTTTATTTGCATTCGTTTACCGGTTTTTCCACAGAGCGGATGCATCTGAGTTATAATCAATTAGAGCTATGTGATGAGTAATTCGAACCAGGGAAGCATATTCAACATCCAGGGCTATTGCATCCACGATGGCCCCGGCATTCGCACTACGGTATTTCTGAAAGGATGTCCGCTGCACTGCCCCTGGTGCCAGAATCCGGAATCCCATTCTTTCATTCCCGAACTCCTTTTTGCAGAGGAGAAGTGTTCCGGGTGCGGAAATTGCATCCAGGTTTGCCCGGAGAAAGCAATCCGGCTGAGGGGGAAAGTATCCCAAACGGATCGCCGGCTCTGCAGGAGCACAGGATTGTGTGTTGACGCATGCCCCAATGAAGCAAGAGCCGTGATCGGTCGTCCGGCAACGGCCGATGAAGTTTTCAGAGAGATAGCCGCAGACTCACTGTTCTATGAGGAATCGGGCGGTGGAGTTACCCTGAGTGGAGGAGAACCTCTGGCGCAACCTGAGTTTGTGTCCAGTATACTGGAAAAATGCCGGTATGCAGGATTTCACACGGCGCTGGATACCTGCGGGCATGCAGATTGGACAACGGTAAGGGATGTCCTGCTTCATGTAAACCTTGTGCTGTTCGATTTCAAACATATGAATCCGGAAATACATGAGAAATACACGGGAGTATCCAACGAACTGATCCTGCAGAACGCCGAGAAAATACATCACGAAATGTCGATTCCGATGTGGGCCCGGATAACAATTGTTCCCGGCTTTAACGATTCTCATGGAAATATGGAAGCAACGGCCAAATTCATCGCCGACAGGCTTTCAAATGCCGTTCCGGTTCATCTGCTCCCCTTTCACCGCCTGGGAGAAGGCAAATGGGAGAGATTGGACAAAAAGAAGGATACCGCCGTAATCGGGACTCCCGATGAAAGAAAAATGGCGGAGTGCCGAAGGATTTTTGAATCCATCGGTCTGACCGTAATTATGGGGGGATGAAATGGAAACACCGACAAGCAACATACGCAGGCGAGGATTTCCTCTATGTATCGAAAAGGCGCGATTAATTACCGAATCGTACAGACAAACGGAAGGTGAGCCGGCCGTTATACGGTACGCAAAAGCTTTCTCTCATATGCTGGCAAATATGCCCGTACTGATTGGAAGCAAAGAACTCTTCGTCGGAGAAGGAGCCAGCAAGCCCTGGGGCGCCGAGATGGATCCGTTTCTGGGAGTATGGCGGGAGGAGTCGATCAAAGCGGCTGCGGAAGAGGGCATTGTTTCCGTTGAAGAGATGGACTGGCCGATGTTCAGAGAACTGGGAAAGTATTGGGGAAAAAGGTGTTCCGAATATATTCAATCGAAGCTTTTCGATGAAAGATTGTATAGGTACTTGCAGCTTGGCATTACCCTTCCCCCGATGAAAAGAAAAGATGAATTCAGGGGCGCCTACGCCGGCAGTGGACTCTGCCTGTCTTTCGCTTTTACGGATTGCTATACGGATTTTGCCAGATGGATGAACGGACTTGATCCCATAATTGCGGAAGCCGAAGAGGAGCTTAGGAACCTGAGGTTCTTCGCCCTGGATGATGTAGAAAAGAAAGTATTTCTGGAAGCCATGATAATGGCCCTTAAAGCCGTTGTGCTGCTCGCCGGCAGGTATGCTGAGGCTGCCGAAGTACTGGCGGAAAGGGAGGAAAGTCCCCAACGCAGGGAAGAACTGAAAAGAATAGCGGAGACATGCCGTTGTGTGCCGGCTAAACGTCCAGACGGTTTTTATCAGGCCATGCAGTCGCTTTGGTTCAATCAAATCCTGTCCGCGCCCACTTCAACCCACAATCTGGGCAGATTCGTGCGAATTGCGCGTCAAGTGCATGCGACCCGAGAACATCAAACTTTCGAGCGCCAAGCGATCGCAGCATGCGGGCTTTGCAAAATGGCGAAACATGACCATCGGGGGAGTCACATCCGACGGCAAAGATGCCAGCAATGAATTGTCCTACCTGGTTCTGGAAGCAGCCGACAGGGTCCGAATATCGCATCACACCATATCACTGAGAATCCATGATGAAACGCCGGAAGATCTGCTGATAAAAGCCCTGGAGGTTATCAAAACAGGCATAGGCATGCCGGCCATTGCCGTGGATAAATCCTTTATCGATTATCTTACAGCGGGAGGCGTGCCCATCGAAGAAGCCCGCAATTACCACCTCGCCGGCTGTGTCGATCCGGCCATTCCGGGGAAAGCCAGTTTCCTGGCAGGCAGTTTTTTTGTTGCTCCAAAGATTCTGGAAATCTTCCTGAATAATGGAGTAGATCCGCGGACAGGACTGGAAGCCTGTTCCGTGAACGCCCGTGTTGAAGATTATAAGACTTATGAAGAATTCTACGAAGCATTCATACGAACCCTAAGCCACTTTATAAGCCTGTGGCACGAGCACAGTTTCCTTGTCGCGAGCTATTCCAAGGACTACTACGATGTCGTGGAAATTCTGGAAACTGCCATGATGCCGGATGGGATCAAGGTAGGCAAGCCTTTATCGAGAAGAAAACCCGTTCCACCCTACGACTTCAGGGCGGTCATGGTCCCGGTCGGTGTAATCAATGTTGCGGATTCGCTGGCCGCCATAAGGATGCTGGTCTTTGATGAGAAGAAAATTACCATGGAAGCGCTTAAAAAGGCGTTGGATGCAAACTGGGAAGGTCATGA
>JARRLM010000133.1:0-5601 GCA_037386985.1 Acidobacteriota bacterium
CTGAATTTCGTTACCCTAGCAAACAATGGATTGAACTCTTCCTTGTTAGGAACGCCGGGTACCGAAATTCAGCTTCTGCGTTACAATCACAGTTGATATGATGTTTTGCAGAAATATTAATAAGTTCCAGGAAATCCACGTGGAGGAAAACCGACATGAAAAGCGCTATAGCGAAAGCGATCCATCTTGAAACGCAACCTGTTGCTGTTGTCTGGACAGATAAAGAGCCTATCGGCGCAGCCCGCTTCAAATCTCAGCAGTGGGGGTGTGTGGTTAGTCTTTTTGCTGCAGCGGCAAGCCATGGGATCTCTGGAGCTTTTGACCGGCAGACCTTCGGATGCTGGGGGGGAGGTGTGGGGCTCGGATTCGGCAACCAGTATGAGTCTTTTCCGGGAGGTATGGACTGTTTCTGCCGCTTTCTTTCGACCGGCAACGAGGAATCTGAACAGGCAAGTCCTGTAGGGCAGAAGATGCGGGATTTGGGTTACCACAGGATGGCGGACGATTTTATAAAGGGAGAATGCTATATCGAGGATCCAGGAGGTGCACTGCGTTTTGTACAGAGTCTGCCGATGCAGGATATCCCTGCGAAATACGTTGTCGTGAAGCCTCTGAACCTGGCCGATCCGGAGCAGGACGACATTAAAAATGTAACTTTTTTCGTCGATCCGGACCGTCTTTCCGCTCTCGTACTTCTTGCAAGCTACGGCAATCCTGACAAGGAGAATGTCATCATTCCATGGGCGGCAGGATGCCAGGTACCGGGTATTTTTGCGTATAGTGAACTCAAACGCAAACGGCCGCGCGGGCTTGTGGGATTGACAGATATTACCGCCCGGAGAAATGTTCGGACAAGCCTCGGGGAGCATACCCTGTCCTTTACCGCTCCCTTACCCCTTTATGATGAAATGGAGAGCAATGTCGAACGCAGTTTCCTAAATCGAATGACATGGCACTCCCTGCTGAAAACCAAGAGTTGATACAGATTCCGTTCTCATCTTCCAGTATATATGGGGATCATGTCGTCGGAGCCTCAATATTGAATCGAGTGGAAATAATCCCGGTAGAAACCCGTCGAGAACTGAAGCAGTTCATCCGTCTTCCCTGGGCGATTTATCGCCATGATCCCTATTGGGTTCCGCCTCTGATAATGGATGTTAAGGAGTCCCTGGATAAGGCGAAATATCCATTTTTTGAGCATTCAACAGCCGACTTTTTCCTGGCCCGTCGCAACGGTCAATGTGTAGGCCGGATTGCAGCGATTCTCAACAACAATCACAACCGTTTTCATAACGAACAGACGGCCTTTTTCGGTTTTTTTGAATCGGTCAATGAAAGGGACGTCGCAATGGCTCTACTTGACCATGCTGCTCAATGGGCCCGAGACAGGGGAATGATGCGACTGCGTGGACCGATGAGCTACTCGACAAATGACATTTCAGGAATGTTGATTGAAGGATTCGACTCCATGCCGTGCATTATGATGGCATACAGTCCCGATTACTATCCGGGGCTGATCGAAGCCTCAGGATTCGAGAAGGCCATGGACCTGTATGCATGGTACAGAAAAGCGGATTTTACGTTGAATCCCAAAATCAGTCGCGTTGCGGAAAAGGTCCTGCACAGATCAAGAGTTAGAATCCGACCGATCGATATGAAAAATTTCCAGCAGGAAGTCGGTATCATCCGTGAAATATACAACAATGCATGGACTGACAATTGGGGCTTCGTTCCTATGACGGATGCTGAATTCGGACATATGGCGAAGTCGCTGAAGTCCATAGTGGATCCCCGGCTGGTCTTAATTGCTGAAAGAAACGATGAGCCCGTTGCATTTTCGTTGAGTCTGCCGGATATCAACACGGCCTTGAAGAAAATTAATGGACGCCTGTTCCCGATAGGATTGCCGCTGCTGCTCTATCATAGCCGTCGGATACGGCGTGTTCGCACTCTGGCACTTGGGATTATCAAAAAAGCTCAGAACTGGAGCGGATTGGGAGCAGCCCTGTATTTTGAAACTTTCCGTCGAGGGGTTGAAGCCGGGTATCAGGAAGGTGAATTTTCCTGGACGCTAGAAACAAACCATTTGATAAACAGAAGTATGCGCCTGCTTGATGCACGTCTTTACAAACGCTATAGGATATATGAAAGATCGATCGACGGTGGGCAGTAGGCAGTCAAATAAGTTTGCCTGCAAAAAAACTTTTTTAAATTGATTTTATAACAGACAACTCAACCTCATTTAGCTGCAGGCTGTTTGCGGGAAAAAGCCAGAATGCCCCAGCCTTTGGCTGGGCAGGAATGGCAAGCGGGGGTTTGGGGGCAAAGCCCTCATGGCTTTTTCCTAAGGAAGAAACTCCGACCTTTGGTCGGAGTTCTTCACTGTTCGTTCAATTCTTCAGCAAGAGCGTTTACTCCATAATGAATCTCTTCTTCAGAGTGCGTTGCGCTGATAAAAAACCGTAACCTCGCAGCATTTTCTTCAACAGCAGGATGGATGATCGGCTGAACGTTAATGCGCTTTGCGGCCAGGGCCTGACTTGCCCGGATACACGTCATCGAGTCCCCGATGATGGCCGGAATAACAGCGACACCCACGGAATTTCCTGTGTTTATACCCTTGTCGCGTGCCTGGTCGAGAAAGAGTTTTGAACGTCTGCGAAGTTGATCTACAACCTCCGGATATTGGTGCATCAACTCCAAGGATTTAAGAGCTGCCGCTGCTATAGGAGGGGACATGCCTACGGAGAACAAGAATCCCGGGGCCGTAAACTTGAGGTAACGTACCAGGGATTTGCTGCCTGCAATATATCCGCCGCAACTTGCCAGAGATTTTGAAAGTGTGCCCATCCAGAGGTCTACGTCTGTCTGGTCTATGCCGGGAAAGTGATGCGAGACTCCACGACCGGCGGGGCCGAGTACTCCTATGGAATGGGCCTCGTCAATTATGAGGTTACATCGGAAGCGCTTCTTAATTTCAATAAGGCGGGGCAGGTCACAGATGTCCCCGTCCATCGAGAACAGGCCCTCAGAGCATATCAGAACGCGACGGTACTGGCCGCGTATACGTTCCAGCATCTTTTCAAGATAATCCATGTTGCCATGAGGGAAGGATTTCCGTTTTGCGCCGGAAAGGTAGATTCCCTGGATGACACTGTCATGGCTCAGGGAATCATGAAGGATGAGGTCGTTACGGTCGAACAGATGTCCTATGGTTGTTACATTTGTGGCATGGCCGCTGATAAAGACTACAGCGTACTCGACGCCTATATGATCTGCAAGCGCTTTTTCCAGCCTGCGGTGGATGGGGCGTTCTCCCGAAACCAGTCGACTGGCAGATACCGATGTTCCGTAACGGTCGATAGCCTCTTTGGCCGCTATCATGACTTCAGGGTGACCCGAGAATCCCAGGTAGTTATAGCTTGAGAAATTCAACATTTCAACGCCACCAATGATGGTTCGATTTCTCGCTATGCTGTCATGGACTTCAAAATAGGGGTTCTTAACTCCCAGGCGGTCAATTTCGTACAGCCGTCGTCCCAGTCTCTTTACTTCCGGAAATTGAGCGATGTCGCAGTATGAGCCATTGCCGGATGCCCTGTTCCATTTATTCGAGTTGTCTCCCGGTCGGGGTGTCTGCATTGGCTCCCTCGATTTGTGATGAGGCATCCGATTGCAAACCAATTTTAGAAGGTCACCAACGCTGTTCAGTATGGCTGTTTCTTCGTTTTTTATGCGAATTGAGAGGGTTTCTTCCAGGATTCCGATCAGCTCCGTCAATGCTGTAGAGTCGAGACCCAGTTCAGAGATCTTTGTCCCCTCATGGATGTTTCCGGACTCTTTCAAAGTAACGTCATGCACAGCTGCTCGAACTGTATTCAAAATGTCCGGATCATACGTATTCATCTATTGGTGTACTCCCAAAATGACTGTTTCATGCTTCGAACATAGCCTTTTTCCGGCGGAGTTTCAATCCAATTCATGTCGGGACCGGAAGCCTCATGTTTTTAAGATGGGACCGGTCCGAGTTACAACCATCCCTGTTGCCTGTACCAGTGTATGGTTTTTCTTACTCCGGTCCTCAGGTCGATAGCCGGGTTGAATCCCAAAACATCCTGTGCTTTCGACATGTCGCATGTCCAGGAAGGTTGAAGAAGCTCCCGGACCTTCTGTATGTTGAGAGCGACCGTCCGTCCCGACAGAAGGGACCAGGTAGTGCCTGCAAGACCAGCAGCCAGAGCCAGCCACTGTGGTAGGGAAACCCGGCGGTAACGAGTTCCCAGTTCCTCGGCGATGACTCGGCCGACAACGTCCCAAGTGTGGATGTCAGGATGTGAGATATAAAATATTTCCCCCGATGGGGTATCCAATTCTCCCGCCTTGATGAATGCGTCGATTAAATCATCTACGTGGATTAAGCTGAAATAACGGGTGAAACGACCGGGCGAAAAAAGACAGCCTCTCCGGATCATACGGAAAATCAGGTATATATCCTTGTCCCCCGGTCCATAAACTGCCGACGGACGAAGGATAGTAACCGGAAACGCATTTGCATATTTCAAAACTTCCGTCTCGGATCCAAGCTTGCTTTCGCCATACCAGGATACGGGATTTGAATCATCTTTTTCGGTAAGGGGTCTACCGACTGCACTGGGACCGGCGGCTGCCAGGCTGCTGGCATGGACAAATCGCAATGAACCAGAATCGAATCCTGCAAGAGTCTCCAGAAGCCTTAAGGTCCCCGTCTGGTTGGTCCGGAAAAACTGTTCCCGGTTCGGCGCTTTAGTCAAACCTGCAACATGAAAAACCACTCGAAGTCCCTGTATCTCTTTCCGGATGGGGTCCGGATTATCAAGGCTGCCGGCAACCAGCCGAACGGGGAGCTTCTGAAGATATCGTGTATCGCTGGTGCTTCGAACGAGGCAGGTTACCGAATATCCTTTCCGTAAAAGAGCGTTTACAAGATTTCCGCCGATAAAACCGGTGGCTCCTGTTACCAGCGCAGTTTTATCCTTTGTTTCACCTTGTGCCATACGGTTTCCTATAAGTTGGATTCGTGGATTACTGTATCACAATGCACAGGATTGAATTCCTATATATCACTCCCGTTTATGTCCCTTCGCGCATCAGTAAAAGGGACAGGACGGCCAGCGGGATTAGGAGAACAACAGACACACTCAATCCTGCAACAGGTACAAAAATAAAACTGGCAAGAAGAGATCCCAGGCCGCCGCCTATCAGATCGGCGGCATATAATGGTGCAACAGCTTTCCCCTGGTCTGCAGGTTGCCTGAGACCGGCGTACGAGAAGGCTCCGGCAACCAGAAAACCTGTCAGCAGCAACAACAGAAACGTAGCCGGCAGGCTCGCACTATAGTCGAAATGCATTGCCAGCCCTATGAATCCGCTCAACAATAAAAATCCAGTGAAAATACCGGTGCCGACCCATCTGGATAGAGACTTTCTTCCATAGCCCATGGCGACAGCGCCCAGGACCAGTCCGATCATGAAACTTGTGAGCAGGATGCCGACGTCCTGAAAGAGAATACCGTTTTTGATCTGAAACCGGAGAAGCAGGACAGTCTCCAATACCATTCCGGC
>JARRLM010000134.1:0-6708 GCA_037386985.1 Acidobacteriota bacterium
TCCGAAAGGGTTAAACGGTATGGATTTGTCTTACCCTGGCCGGTCCGACGGGACTGGATAACTTCGGCATGAAGCAGGAATTCTTCCTGCTGTTCCCTGCTGAGCTGATTATGAGTCGGGGGTGCCCCGTCGAACGGCTGGATCGGCAGCACAACAGCCATTATCAGAATAGAACATACGCTGTATAACAGGTGCATGGCAGAATCCTCATATTCATTAGTGTACACCCTCGCCGGGAGAAACAACAAATCAACCTGCATTCCGGATATTTATTACGCGCTTGTTTTTCCTATTAGCCAAGTATAGCCTGACATCATGATCCTGGATTTGCAGAATCTGATATTCAGGATCCCCTGATAATTCAATCTACCTTCGATCTGGTCGAAGAAATGAGGAGGAGAAGACAATGTCCGAACTTAAATATGCCAAATACCTATTTTCAGACCTCAGAGATGAAATATCGGTGGATTACATCGCCAGTCCCGCCGCTTACTTCCGGGGAGCCCACCAGATTCCAGGAGCCAACATCAACATGGGATGGCAGGTAATTAAAAAGGCCACCTTCATGGAAAGAGCCCCGCATTCGCATGATTGCGATGAATACTTTGCTTTTTTAGGCGCCGATCTGATGGATCCATTCGGCAGCTTCGACGCGGAAATAGAGCTCAGGATGGGGCCTGAAAAGGAAAGGCATAGTATCACCAGGCCGACTTTCGTCTTTATTCCCAAGGGATTCTTACACTGCCCGCTCAACTTCAAGGTGGTCCGTAAGCCGCTCATGTTTACGGCAATACATCTTGGCCCCCGGTTCCACAAGATTATGAACGGAAAGGAATACTGGTTTGAAGGTCCGGACAGGTCTTTGGAGGGATGGAAAGATCACCCCGTCTGGTGGTAGGCACAGATCCTTTTCTCCTCAAGCCAAATATGCCCGGAACCAGTCGCCTGAAGAATGATTATCAAGCAGGATTATTATGAATTTAGCCCATTACCTTGAAACATCGGCACAGTGTTTTCCCCGCCACCCGGTTGTCCGCGAAGAGAGTGGAGACACCACATACGGGGAACTGAATGAAACAGCCAACCGCGTGGCATCGGCCCTGATGAAACTGGGCGTTGAACCGGGGGATCCTGTCGCCCTTTGCGCGCCGAATTCCGGTGACTGGATGGCTTTCTACTTCGGTGTCCTGAAGGCGGGAGCCGTAGCGGTCACCCTCTCTTATCTCCTCAAAAGCATGGAATTCAACAGCCTGATCCGTCATGCCGGGCCTCGAATAGTGTATGCGGATGAAACCAGAGTAGCAGATCTCGAGGCATTTAAAGATTCCGACAATCTGGAGACCATCGTATGTCCGGGAGGCGATAAGGATCTGCCTGAACTTATCGATCTGGGCACTTCCCGGTTTCGGACAGTGGATAGGGAAAGGAAGGATACCTGATGCCTGCTTTCGACATAGACAGGGTCTTGTGGCTCCTGGATCGGAACTGCATTACGCGGTTCTACGCGGTACCCACTATCTATACGCGTCTGATCGATGTTCCGAACATAAGCAGAAAATTTCAAAACGTTCGATACTGTTTTTCCGGAGGAGCCCCGATGGCGGCGGGCATTCTCGAGCAATGGAAGGAGCTGACGGGCATGACCATCGCGGATGGATACGGACTCACGGAAATGATGCCCGTAACCTACAACCATTTTCACCTGGATTACCATGTATCGGGATCAGTCGGCCAGCCTGTGTTCGGAGTGGAACTAGAGATACGCGACAGGAGCGGACGTCAGGTTGCCGTAAATGAAAACGGAGAGGTTTCCGTTCGCGGCATCAACCTGATGAAAGGGTATCTGCACAACCCGGAAGCTACAGCCGAAGCGTTCTGGCCCGACGGCTGGCTTCACACGGGGGACATCGGAAGAGTCGATTCCAGAGGTTATGTCTATATAGTCGATCGGCTGAAAGATCTCATTATTTCGGGTGGTGAAAACGTCTACCCGCGCGAGGTCGAAGAAGTCCTGTACACAAGACCTGAAATAGAAGCCTGTTCAGTGGTTGGCGTCCCGGACCGGCAATGGGGAGAAAAGGTTGTGGTCTATTTCGTGCCGCGCCAGGAGAAATCGGTTGAGACGGCCGAGTTAAAAGCTTTTCTCCAGGAACGTCTCTCTTCTTTCAAAATTCCTAAAGAATATATCCAGGTGGAAGAATTACCCAAAAGCCCCCAGGGAAAGATACTGCGCAGGGAGGTAAGAAAACTTTACAAATCAGGCGTACATTAAATCAGGAGTGCAATTCATGTTGACTGTAGGTTACATCGGGCTGGGCATTATGGGAAAAGCAATGGCCCGAAATATCTTGAAGGCAGGATTTCCTATTGTAGTGCACAACAGGAGCCGGAATTCCGTGAACGAACTTGTCGCTGAAGGGGCTGAGGAAGCCTTCTCACCCGCAGAAGTTGCGTCCCGGTCCAACATTGTATTCACAAATCTTCCGGATTCTCCTGATGTGGAAAAAGTGGTTCTCGGGACTGCGGGAGTCATCGAAACTGCACATGAAGGACAGGTTTTCATCGACAATTCCACCATCAAACCCGCGGTTGCCAGAAAGCTCGCAGCGAAATTATCCGAGAAGGGGGTGCAGGCTCTCGATGCCCCGGTCAGCGGCGGGGATATCGGGGCCCGCGACGCTACTCTGACCATAATGGTGGGCGGGGAAGAAAGTGCGCTTCAGAAAGTGATGCCGGTATTGAATGCCATCGGAAAAACCGTTACTCATGTGGGCGAATCAGGCGCCGGCCAGGTGGCCAAAGCGGCCAACCAGATCATGGTCGCAGCCCAGATGGTTGCTATGGGTGAACTGCTTGTGCTGGCGAAAAAAACCGGAGTGGATCCCGCCAAAGTCGTCGATGCCATTAAAGGGGGCGCCGCTCAGTGCTGGACTCTGGATGTGAAACCACAACGCCTCTTTGCGGGCAACCGCCGGCCCGGATTCAAAGCTTATATGCAGGCCAAGGATCTGAATATCGTGCTCGACACAGCTCGTGAATATGGCATTGTACTGCCGGCAACAGCAGAAAACGCTCAGCTATACCATGCGATGCTTCAGATGGGGATGGGCGAACTGGACAATTCCGCTGTGATCGGTGTCATCGAATCCCTGGCGGGGGAAAAGTTAATGGAGAACTAAAGAAGGTATCAGTCAAAGAGCCTCCCGAAGGAGCAGGAATGGAAACACCAAAAGAGAAAAATGTTCCGGAAAAGTTTCTCAGCCTTTTCACGGAAGTTCGAAGCGGTGAAGGGATATGGGCGATTCTACTGTCCTTCAACATATTCTTGATTCTGACGTCCTACTACATCGTGAAGCCGGTTCGGGAAGCCTTGATCCTTGCAGGCGGCGGAGCCGAGATCAAGAGCTATACCTCCGCGGGACAGGCGATCCTGTTGCTTGTATTGATACGCCTTTACGCCATGCTTGCCGACAGGTTCCCCAGGCGACGGTTGATTAATACAGTCACCCTGTTCTTCGTGGCGTGCCTGGTGCTGTTTTATTTCCTTGCCCTGGCAGGTGTTTCCCTGGGCGTCATTTTCTTTCTTTGGGTAGGCATTTTCAATCTGATGGTGCCGGCACAATTCTGGGCATTCGCCAATGATATTTATACTCCGGAAGCCGGGAAACGCATATTCGTCATTATCGCTTTCGGTGCTTCTGCAGGAGCGGTACTGGGCGGCATCCTGACAGACCTTTTGATAGAACCGCTTGGCGTATACCAGTTGCTGCTGGTCGCCGGAGCACTCCTTTTCCTCAGTCTGTTCCTTACGAACATGGTTGAACTGAAGAGCCGCAAACGCCTGTCCGAAAAAAAGGCCGGACAGCCGGAGGATGCGGAAATGCCCTTTAAGAAAGGCGGGGCGTTCAGGCTGGTATTTAAAACAAAATATCTATTGTTCATAGCGCTGCTCATGATGCTCCTGAATTGGGTAAACACAACCGGTGAGTATATCCTTGGAAAGACCGTGCAGCGGACCGCTGAAGAACTTGCCGCAACTCCGGAAGTGCAGGATGAGGCGGATCAATACGCCCTGGAACAATCCGGCGCCGGGGAGACCGACGTGAATAGAGAGGCTGGAGCACCTCGATCCAGATATATTCAGGAATATACGGAGGAATACATAGGCAATTTCTATGCAAAGTTCTTTACTACGGTCAATATAGCAGGGCTTCTGCTTCAACTGTTTATAGTATCCCGTATATTGAAGTATTTCGGTGTCCGAATTGCACTGCTCATTCTGCCCTTAATCGCCCTGGGAGGGTATTTCATTATGGCCTTTTTCCCGATTCTGAGCATCATCCGATATGCAAAAACCGCCGAAAATTCCACCGACTACTCATTGCAGAATACGGTTCGGCAGGTACTGTTTCTGCCGACAACCCGGGAGCAGAAATATAAGGCCAAGCAGGCAACCGACACTTTTTTCTGGCGCGCAGGCGATGTTCTTTCCGCTGTATTGGTTTATGCAGGCACAACCTGGCTGGCATTCGATACCAGGCATTTCGCATTAACCTGCTGTGGGCTCGTGATCGTGTGGCTAATAATTGCAGTTCTGATAGGGATGGAACACAAAAAGCTGACCGCGTTTCCTGAATCCGCCTGATCCAAACAAATTATTACCGATTTAGTAACCAACCAACGTGGCTTTGGCCTGCGCCGTAAAACGGGGCGTCCATTGTATCCGTAACTTTTTCGCTTCCCGTTTCCGGTTCTCAATGATGGTTTTCAACGGGGAACGGGAAACCCGAAACGGAATGAAACTCTCCACCAACATTCTCCCCGGATTGGCAAGCCTCTCAGGGTCACACGGCCTGAGGCCGTGGATTTAAACGGGATTAAAAAGAAGGGTGAGTCCGCATTTCCCCTGTATTCAAAATCTCCCTATTGGGACCCGATTTTAGTGTTCATCAGCGTTAACTGCGGTCCCCGGACCTCAAAATTGATAGATTGCACGGCAACGCGATTCTTCTCTTTCGCCAGCATATCCAGAACGACTACCTGAAGCGCATAGTCGCCGGGGATGACTTTATCCAGCTGCATACTTCCTGTTCCAATCAGTCGATCCGAGTCTTCATCCCTTTCCCGGGATATGTCGGCGGGATTTGCGGCATAGACTTCCTCGCCTTCATGAAAAAGCCGCACGTAGGTCTTCAATTGAGACTTGTCGTCTTTTCCGGTTTTAGCATTAAGAACCTGGTAGGCCCACCGGATCATATCCCCAGGTTCGAAAACCCGTACCGCCACGGTCCTGTTTACCTCCTTGTCCGCAACCTTCCCCTCCTTACGATCTTCGATGCCTCCAATCGCCCTTTCATCGGCTGCCAGTGCAATCCCCGAAAGAGCAAGGTTCCCCTTACCAAGATCGGGAACTTCGACAAACTGTGAGGCGCTTCCCAATTCCTCGCTTCTGGTATCGCTCACCACCGCCCTCATCTGGTATGCTCCCGCCTTCTTCACCGGAATGCGCATCATATAGACAATCCCGCATTTTTGCATTTCCTCGAAAGTACCGCCCTTTGCCATAATCGTCCAGGTTCTGTCTCCCAGATCAATCAGCTCCCCCTTCGCATTGAATGTGGTAACGGCGACGTCCACAATTGCTTTTTGCCACCCATCCTCCTCAGTAAAAGTCAGCTGGTCGGTATAGAAATGCAGCAGTGCATTAAGGCAGAACTTCTTATCTTCTGTCTGTGCAAACAATGTAGTCAAACGCACCGGCAGGTTTCCGGAAGAGAAGGGGGAATACAAAGCTTCCTGCATCCGTTCCCTGCGTGTAAGCGGTTCATTCTTTTCGTTGATAGTACTGAAAAAGCCGGACCTGGAACGCACCTTCAGGCCGGGACGCTTTACGCGAACGCTGATGGAATAAAAGTGGCGTTTGCCCTCCCTCATTCTCGAGGCCGTTTTCTGATCGGGCTCATAGCCCAGCAGGTAATAGACCTTTCCGTCCTCAGCGACTTCGTTTAAAGCGCCGTCGATATCGTTTCGGTTATATTCAAAAAGACCTCCGGTCTGCTTTGTCATCTCCCACATCCCGTCCCGGGACGATTCCAGCTGTGTACCCCGCTGGATGAAAATATTCGATATGCCCCCCGCATCGAGTCCGTTCAGACTGTCTTCCGCCGTAGGACCGGTATAGACGACGCCTCTTGGATCGATGGCATGAATGACAACCGCCGCCCGGTTTGCCTCATCGATCAACCGCTGAAGGTACTGCCGCACAAAGGGCGCCCGATCGCCGCTGAGCCCCCCGGTACGAACCATTTCCGCGCTTTCGCTGATCATCCCCATATCTTCGCTGAAAAAAATCAGGCTCTTTCTCCCGGGAACATCCTTCAACCCTGCCAGGACATAATGAATCGACCCGATGGTCCCGAGAGTGAGGGCCATATTCCGCTCTTCCGTTGCTTCGGCGGACATGACCGGTTCCATGGTCGATATGGCGGCGAAACTCGATACCCCGATGCGGCCGGAATGATTGTACAGGATCCGATCGGCCGCGGCATGAAGCATCCGTTTATCAGCCGTGAACTGTTGCAGGGAGCCCATTCCCGATCCGGTCAGGATTATGGCAACCAGGTCCCCCGGCCGCATTTCAGTATCAATCCATTTGTGGATTGATTCCCGCACATATAAGGTACTGGGAGCCGAAAGGCCGAGATCGTC
>JARRLM010000135.1:0-6953 GCA_037386985.1 Acidobacteriota bacterium
AAAACATGTACTGCTTATTGTAATCTAAATATATATAACGTAATCGTATGGAGCGTACGCACAACCTGAAGCCGGCAGTAAATTTACTGCCAGCCTGTCGGTAAGGGACCAAGGGCGTATTGGGAGCCTGCCCTGGAATCGAGAGGTGGCGCCACTCCCGATTCCAGGACAGACTGCTGGGGGTGCCGGATAATGATACGGAAGAGTGTCATATTCTTGGTTTGTATTCTCGCGGCCGATTTTCAGCTCATGGCTGCGCAGGATTTTGAACACAGCTATACCCTTTCGCCGGGAAGAAACATTTCCATCGACAACAAAATGGGCGATGTGAAGGTTACGGGGTACGACGGAAAAGATATTAAGGTTTCAGCCTTTACCAAAGGGCCGGATAAAGATTCCATAAAAATTGTCGACAAAAGTTTCGGTCCCCAGATCATACTTTTCCCCGTATCCTCAAAGTTCAGGAGCAGTGAAACAAGGGTAGATTTCGAAGTGAAGATCCCAAACTCAGCGAAGTTTGTGTTTCTTAAGTTGAAATCCGGAAGCGGGAATATAGAGGTTTCCGATTTCAGCGGAAGGCTTACGGCGGAGAGTTTACGGGGCAATGTCAAGGTCGTGAACGTTAATGGTTTTGTCGACGCCCGTTCCATCAGCGGAGATATGGATGCTGAAATCAAGCAGTCCCAGGGAAGAAACCAGATGCGGTTTCTTTCAATGAGCGGGGACGTAAAGGTTACGGCCCCTACGGATTTTGAGGCCCTCATCAAGATGAAGAGCGCAAGCGGAGATCTGAAAACCGATTTTCCCATTGATATTCGCAAACGCAGATATGGAGAACACTCTGCCGGTGGGAAGTTGGGATCCGGAACACAGATACTCACTATTTCTTCGGTTTCCGGTAATGTCAGTCTTCTGAAAAAATAAAAGTGAGATAGACCGGGATTTTCATAAGTACAATCGATAGTTTTTTTAAGAACTGCCTTTTCAACATTTCGTAACCGTGTTACCCTTCCCAATCAATATTACGTGGGCCGTTAGCTCAGTCGGCAGAGCATCTGCCTTTTAAGCAGAGGGTCGTTGGTTCGAATCCAACACGGCTCACCAAATATCCTTTTTAAAATCAATCATTTAGCAATTTCACAATTTCGGGCATTTTTTGGTTTTTGCCTGTCTTTGTCCGTGTCTTTGTCCATTTTTGGTAAAAGATGGCGATTGCTTCTCTGAATTCCGACTGAATCTCAGCGCAACATCTCACATGAAGGGCTTGTTTTCAACTGCCCAATAATACCCCCCGGCGCTTAGGTAGCAGAATGGCTCATTCCCCCGGTGCCCCGGCCTAGGATGGGACCCATTTGCTATTCGGGAAGAATTTAGCGGCTGATGAATCGTGGAAGATTCAAATGGAAGTTATGGTGACATCCATCCAAGTGGTCTGGTAATTTCCCATAACGGCGTTTCAAATGGAAGTTATGGTGACATCCATCCAAGTGGTCTGGTAATTTCCCATAACGGCGTTTCGGGACAACTACTTTGTTATATTTATCCTAAGACGCTCGAATTACAAGAGATAGCGGTTTTTATAATCATACATAATGTCGCTAATACTGGGTTTGATTAAAAGGCTAAACGCTGAGATCCCAACCCGAATTTGGCCTTGACATATGTAACTATGCGCGTTACATTGTAACAATGATTCGGACGTTTAAGCACAGTGGCCTAAGACGTTACTTTGAAACAGGAGATCCGAAGGGCATAGCAGCGGAAATGGTAAAAAGAATTCAGATCCGATTGAACGTTTTGAATCGCGCAAGAGAATTGAGGGATATTGCATTGCCCGGATTCGATTTGCATCCGCTCAAAGGCAATCGAAAAGGTGAATATGCAATCAGCGTTACTGGAAATTATAGGATGACATTTCGATTTGATTGCGGCGATGTCCTCGATTTAAACCTTGAAGATTATCACTGAAAGTGAGCACGATTGTGGAAAACAATAAAGGATTGCCGCCAACCCATCCTGGTGAGTTGCTGCGTGAAGAACTTATACCGGCGATAGGATTGACGCAGGATGCATTGGCGGGACGGCTAGGCGTATCGCGGAGAACAATTAATGAGATTTTGGGCGAAAAGCGATCTGTTAGTGCGGACATGGCTCATCGGTTAGCAAGGTTATTTGATACGACACCTGAATTTTGGCTCGGCTTGCAACAGGATGTTGATTTATGGAAAGCACGGCAAGCAGCCGCTAGGGAATATTCAAAAATTAAACCGCTTCGAAAATCCGCGTAATGAATTCATTGTGGCATACTTATCCCGACCTGCTGAGCAGATAGTGGCTGCTGACTCCCGTGATGTCCCGTTCTGGGAAACTTCCAATGAATGTCGCTGCCACCGGCACCGCGGAAGTTATTTCCCTGTAGACGTGCTCTGCCCTATCCACAACGGATTCCCGTCTGGATCATCAATTCGGAACTCTGTCATGCCGTAAAAGGTGGTATTCAATTCCGGGACATTCAATCCACTTTTTTGAACCTGCCTGTGATACTCCACTATGTTTTCAGGATACAAGTAGAGAACGGATTGGCGAGGGGCGTTCCGATGAAGATTGATTGATTGGTCCACCATCAGTTGGCACTCGTCAAAGTGCAGCATTGCCCATCCCCAATCATCATTCCTTTGGTCAACGCTGAAGCCGAGTTTCTCATAGAACTCGATACTCGCAGGCATGCTCTTCACAGGCAACATCGGTACTAGACGATTCATTTTCATTGGCACTCTACACTCCGTGTTTTCGATAAGAAAATTAACATCCCGGCCCCAGACTCCCAATAAGTCCCAATCCGGGAAATTACCTTTCCTTTTCGGGTGTCGTCGTCTGTATGCGACCGTTAAATGCTGCCTGCTCCTTTTCGCGCACAAAGTGATCCAACGGGCCGAATGATGAGCGCCACTTATCCATAGAAGGACCCCGCGTATTCCAACTGACAGCGGGCACGAGCGCTTCCCGTCGTTCTGGATCCAGTTCGTAATCGTACTCATGGGACAAATGTAAAATAAATTTTCTTTTCTCCCACAATTCAACTTCGAACTCCCCATAGTAATCGTCGTAGTAGGCAACCATGTTAGTCGAAAGGGCACCCCCCATATAAGGACGCTGAATTGCTGCGCCGTTGGGATTTAGAAAATCCACTGTCGCTAGGTCCTTGCGCACTTCCTTGATTCGCAGGTTATATCCTGAAGCGGAGATCCAAGAGCCAACGAATCGTGAAATGCCGAAGAGAAGCATGAGTTCAAGACTGAGTCCAATTACGGATAGAGTCAAGTATAATTGATGGGAAAAACAATCAGCTAAAATGCCGAAATCTGCGGCCTAGGTTGTAATTGGAATGGCTCTGTCGGGCTTCTGAAGGCAATCAGCGGAAGCGGTGTTGAATAAGCATTTCACAATCGCTTAAAATTGAAGTTTCCCAGAACGCGACTTATGGACAATGTTCCGGCTCGAGGCGGATTGTTTGTGGGAAGGGCTGTTTTCAATTGTAAGATACTAATACATTATTGGAACACTAATACATCTTCACAAATTGAGCAGTATTTTGGTGTTCATAAGTATGGGCTGCCTATAGGACAGCCCATACTCAGGCATCCTAGATTTAGAATGTGTCAGGGAAAGGAAGGAAATCTTCTGGAGCTTCATTATTTCCAGGCGCTTCTGCTGCCTGCTCAGAAATAATCGGGCAGAGAACGGTAAATCCGGGCGTTACTATTTCCACTAATCCATCAAATGCAGCACCGAGTATATCAGCGGCATCATCAAATAGCACTCCCTCTGTTGCGTATTTTTCTGAAGCATACGGAGATGCAAGTATGTCATTAAGTGTTACTCCAGCTGCTGTATGAACAATATTGACTACCCAATGCGGCGAATAGCCGTTTTCTCCAGGTACAAACTCAACCACGTTTGCCTGGTAGCGACGTGGTACATCTCCAATAAGGAAAATATCATTCATGCTATTGCCGACAATACCGTTTTCTATCCCCCTGTCGATATAGTAGATTTCTTCTTCCTCATACCAACCATTTACCGTAGTCTGTCCAGCAAAGGAAATACTAGACAAGGCTAATGTTAATACTGCTATTGTTGTGAAAAGAACAAATTTCTTTTGCATTATATTTCTCCCTTTTTACGAGCATGTTTCTATTTTTCTGCTCCCGAAATACATTTTACGATGGCGACCTTAAGCTGTTGAGCAATCAGGCTGCTGTTTCAAATTGAATAGTTGCAACATCTGATCAGGCCGAATAGCGGAGAGTACCGCGGTTAGTAACCCGGGCGTTATGAACACAATCTTTTCCAATATCATTATCCGGGTATTGAACTTAATATCTGCAGAAGGCTGCCCAGAAGAGCAACCCCTGTAGGTGACAATTTCTAGGAATGTGACTAAGCTTCCGCTTAATCCTTGTGGATTATTCCACTGCTATTCCAGCCAACTCAGGCTAAAATAATCGCTGTTTAAGAATCACTCCACCACCGGCCGTCCGGGTCCTAGCAGCGGGCAGGAAAAATACTCGGGGTCATGCCCCGGAAAATACCAGCGTCCGCCAACGTATCCCGGATCGCCGGGGCCGAATTCGGTCGTCAGGTCAGCTCCATCTGGCCCTCCCGGTGTGAGCAACTGAAAAGGACCCTGGGGAGGCAACTCGGGACCGACGATCGAATCGTAGAGCAGGTCCTGACTACTCACGTAGATCACAGGCCCAGAACCACGCGGACCACGGGCGTCGGCCTCGCCTGCTGAAAACATCAACATTGCGGTCACTACGACCGCACAGCAAACAATAAATAAACTCAGTTTCCATTTCATCGATAATTTCTCCTTTTGAAAAAAGGTGTAATCCTGCAACCACGCGATGCAGCGTTCAGAGCGAACGCTAATCGTGGAAGGAACTGATTCCCATAAGCCTTGTTTGAACCAGCTGTCTCTCTACTTAGTTCTTGTCGCTTCAAATTGAAAATTCCCCCTTGAAAATGAATCTTTTTTTAAGGAGGATTGAGA
Organism: Acidobacteriota bacterium; assembly: GCA_037386985.1. Taxonomy (GTDB): domain Bacteria; phylum Acidobacteriota; class UBA6911; order UBA6911; family UBA6911; genus UBA6911. Next base: position 5,057 of record JARRLM010000135.1, read on the forward strand.
TGTCTCTTAAATAATCACCGGTGGTTTAGACAAAAAGCGGGGATTGATTTGATAAGAAGGCTAGTATTGCCTATCCTGATGAGCTTAGTTTGCTTGCCCACTTTGCTTGCAGGACAACCTACTTATTTTGCTGGTGGCCTGGGAGGTATTTCGACTCTCTCGGCCGACGGGCAGTCTTCAATTACATCCACATCGATAGATGCTTCACTCTATAAGCCAGAGAATGGAGCGACCTTTCAGATTGTAGGTGGATGTCACCTCAATGATTACCTGAGTATACAGGTCAATTATGGGTGGAATCTTAATTCCCTTACGCTGACCTCCTCACAACCGTCCGCCGGTGAGAATGTCTTCTACCAGCAAATGCGCAGCGCGACACAACATAGTGTGTTGGGTGAACTCATGCTCTATTTCCGCGATCTAAAGAGCCGCGCACGACCATATTTGTCTGTGGGAACCGGGGTTGTGCGACTTGTTAGTAATGAGGAGAGCGTCGAGCAGACGCTTGGTGATCCTACCTTAGCCCCGATGGAATTTAATTCTACCAATCCTGCATTACGGATTGCTGTAGGCATCGATCTAGCAGTAAAGAATGGATGGGCGTTTCGCTTCACCTTCAGTGAAACTTTACAGAGTAACACCATTAGTGCAAACCTAGATCCTCCAGGTCAGCGTAACCTAGCACACTTCCAGAACCTTTTTGGTTTTGTGAAATATTTCTAGGTTTGGCGCTAGGGCTTCTGAAAATCGACATATGGGCAACCGTCCCAATATATCGGAGCCTTCTCTAACTTCTCTGCCAAAATGCGAGCGTGGCATATACGACAGTAGTTGAATGATTTTACCTTCTTCCCTACCGGCGAAATCCTGACAATTTCCTCGAAAACACATAGTCTGGAACCCGATTTCCTGGTTTCCTTAAGATCCATCAGTGGACCGGTTTTTTCCTGCTGTCTAATAAGTGAGGAGTAGATCTTTGCCTTGAGCCTCGAAGGCGCTGGACGGGTATCGGGCTGCTCCTCTTCCAGGGCTGCGGCAAACCTCTCGAATTCTGACTCTTCTAGCGGTTCATTACTCACGATTTCCACCTACGTTTAAATTCCGTTCTGGCGCGCGAAAGAAGCCGCTCCACAGCCTTGACAGTCCGGCCCGTTTGCTCGGCCATATACAGCGCGCTGCGCTCTTCCCAATAGCGCCATAGCAGTGCAATGCTGTAATTCTCTGGCAAACTCTCTAATACCTCCCTGGCTTTCTTCTGAAGTCGCTGGCGGTCTATAATCTCGTCCAGAATTAGTTCGGGAGTCGCCATCATAGCTGATTCTTCCTCGATTGGCTCCGGCTCGCGTAGCTTCGATCGATAGTAGTCTTCTATTTTATGCCGGGCGATACCTAGCAACCAGGATTTCAGTGATGATCGCCCCTGGAAATTGTGTAAGTTTTCCCAGGCTGCCAAGAACACTTCTTGAAGCACATCTTCAACAAGGTCCGCTCGTGGAATGAGCCTGCGTTGCAGATAGGAGTAAAGAGGATCTGAATAGCGATTGATGAACTCTGCAGTCGCTTTCCGGTCTTTGTGAAGGAGGGCCGCCACCAGGCACATATCTTCCATGTTTGCCTGTTTTTCCGTCCTGGTGATGGGAACTGAAGATTTGGTACCTTCCAATAGCAATACGCCCCTAAGTATATAGTCGTGGCAAGGCCAGAATCCCCCCTTATAAATAAAACATAATCCAGTCAAACGGTATCACAGATTTCTACCTTTATAAACGATGGGGAAGTATGGATTACAGCCTTCCGGGATTTCCGGATTACTCCCTCCCATCTGTTCCGACTCGTTAATGGGAGATACCGCTATATTCACACCTTAAGTGTGAATCCGTCTGACGAGGCCATCGAC
>JARRLM010000136.1:0-5530 GCA_037386985.1 Acidobacteriota bacterium
TTCGTCACAAAACGGTTCCGGGCAAAGCAGTTTGGAGTCCTGTGATCGGGCCTGCCTGGAGGGATTCGTCGAGCAGTATCTTGATGCGGCAATCGCGCATGATCCGGGATTATTGCCACTGGCGCCGGATGTAAAGTTCACTGAAAACGGCGTAAGACTTCCGCTTCCCGACGCTCATTGGAAAATAATGACCGGTAAGGGGAAGTACAGGTTATTTGTCACCGACCCCGAAGCCGGACAGGTTGCCTGTCTTGCGACAATTCGGGAAGAGGGGCGTACGGAAGAGGGCGTGCACTCCCAGTTTGCCCTCCGGTTGAAAGTCAGGAATCGCCGGATCACTGAAATCGAAACGCTGGTGGTTCGTCCCGATATGCCGATGGGGCCTGCCGGCTCGACTTCAGCCCCAAGGTTCCCCAACGGAGCGGATCTCTATGAAAAGATGGGCTCTCCTCATCCCCTATATCTGGAGACGATCCCCCCGGAAGAGAGAATGTCGCGTGAAGGGCTCATTAAAGTTGCAAATATGTATTTCTCCGGCCTGGAAAAGAACGATGGCCTGGGGGAGTATCCTTTTACGGATGACTGCGATCGTGTAGAGGGCGGCATGCAGACAACCAATGTTCCTTTGCGCGAAGGACAAACCATGCCGGATCCCAAAACCGCCACTATGTATTCGTCGAACTGGGGCTGCAAAGAGCAATTCGAATCCGGATTGATACACTTCGTGTGGCGCATTCGAGACCGCCGATTTGTTGCCGTCGACCGTGAACGGGGGATCGTCTTCAGCTTCGCCTTTTTCGATCATGCACTTGGCGAGGATAGAACTTACCAGACGCCGTATGGACGGACCGTAACCGGTGGCCCCATGGAACCCAACAGCTGGGAACTTGCCGAACTGTTTAAAATTGAAAATGGACTCATTCGCCGGATTGAAGCCATCATGCTTCCTCCGCCATATGGGATGAACTCCGGATGGAGCAGTTATGAGGAAGGTATGTCCAGTGAAGCAAGGGATGTAACGATGGAATAAAATTTAACGTGCCGGGTGAGAAATTTTAAAGATAGTAGTATGCTGGAAATCACTGCCAACACCCCAAATTTAATTCTTATATGGAAGGAGGCTCCGTGAAAGGTCAAACAACACGCCGGCGGTTTCTGCAGGCCGGACTGGCTCTGCCTGCCGCCAATTTGGTATCTCCATTCAGCCCTGAGTTTAATTCGCCTTTGCCATCCGGGTTGGCCTACCGAACCCTGGGCAACACTGGATTGAAAGTCACCAGCGTCGGCTGTGCAGCCGGCGCCATCCCGGATCCCGACATTCTGGCGCGCGCCCTCGATCTGGGGATCAACTACTACGATACCGCTCGTATCTATGGCCAGGGCAAGAGCGAACAGATTCTGGGAAGAGCTTTGAAGGGTAAGAGGGATAAGATCATACTCGCGAGCAAAACTTACTCGAACACCAGGGCCGACATAATGAAGGATCTGGAAACCAGTCTCAAACTGCTCGGGACGGACCATCTCGACGTTTATCACCAGCATTCAAGGCATAAACCGGAAGAAATCACAGATGAGATGATCGAAACCATGGAACTGGTCAAACAGCAGGGGAAAGCCCGTTTCATAGGTGTCAGTACCCACGACCCGAATGCGATGGTGGATTTCATCCTGGACGTCGGAAAATTCGATGTCGTGCAGACCACTTACAGCTTTGCCATAGGTGCTCCTTACAGGGACGCTGCCATTGATAAATTGCATAAAGCCGGAATCGGCGTGATTGCGATGAAAGTCGTCATTGCGACAGCCACACCCAAGGGAGATACGGGAAATCACCTGAGCAATGAAGGTGGTCTGGCGGCAATAAAGTGGGTCCTGCGCAATCCTCGTATATCGACCACGGTGCCATGGTCGGAAACCATTGAAGAGCTTGAGATCAACTTCCGGGCCATGACGGAACAATACACTCCGGAAGACGAATGGATGCTGTTTGCCGTTAACGAGCGGATCCGCGAGCTTTATTGCCGGATGTGCTTTGAATGCAAAGGGAAATGCCCCAAGGGGGTACCCGTGGCGGACGAACTGCGCATTCTGGCCTATAACGATTTCGCCGGAGACTTCCATAGGGCACGGGAAAACTTCTGGAACCTGCCCAGAGAAATTCGAAATATCAACTGTAGCGATTGCGCGTCCTGTGCTGTCGAGTGCCCGAACGGTGTCCGTGTGCAACAACGGCTGATCCGCGTCCAGGAGTTGCTGGCATAAGTCCGTATTATCCCGTCTCGATCCACCCGGAGGGCATCCCGTAAGGGACTTCGGACAGGACCGCTTTCACCTGCGTAATTCTTATTATGGTAAACTACCGTCTCTGCTGGTGCGACTCGCGTAGGCTCTTCCGTTACGGCATTAGACGGGCGTGATATGAGATGAAAAGCCCTGGAAGGGCGGGGAGCAACCAGCCGGGGGCGTAAGCCCCCGGGTAAGGATACAGAAACAAGCGAGCCCCGGAGGGGCGACAGATTGCAATTAAGTAAGAATCCTCTGTCGCCCTTCCAGGGCTCGGTTTAGTACCGGAGCATACCAGGGGCTTACCCCACCAGGGGCTTACGCCCCTGGCTAGTCTCTTGCCCCCTTCCAGGGGCTTCATGATGTCACCCGCTCTGCAGGTGGAGTATTCACGGCTTTGTTACTGATTTAAACAGTTCACCGATCATGAAACGGAAGCGGGCATCGCCATCCCTGTTGTTCCCTGATATAGACCTGCTCAGGCGTCAAATCGATTCCATGCGCACGGCACATACCTTGTATTCCGGTATTTTCGCCACCGGATCCAAAGCTTCGATAGTCAGATTGTTGACATTCTGCGAACCCGGGAAGTGAAAATTCCCGAAGATCAGTCCCGGGCACACGCGGCTGGTGACCAGCGCTTTGGCAATCATTTCACCGCGCCGGGATCTCACACGCACGCTGGCTTTGCCGTTCAGTCCGATCTTTTCGGCGTCTTCGGGACTGATTTCAACAACCGTTTCCGGATAGAGCTCCAAAAGCGCGTGCGAACGCCGGGTCATTTCGGCTCCGTGCCAATGGTACAAAACCCGCCCGGTCGTCAGCACCAGGGGATATTCGGAATCCGGCATTTCTCGGGGCGGGAGATGTTCTGTAACGTGGAATCTGCCTTTGCCGCGAGTGAACTTTCCGATGTGGAGAATCGGCGTGCCGGGGTGGTCATCGGTCGGCACCGGCCAGTGCAGCTGGTCTCCCCGTTGCAGTCGTTCATGAGAAATACCGCCATAGATTGGAGTCAATGAAGCTATTTCCTTAATAATCTCAGACGGATCTTCATACAGCCATGAAGCCTGAAGTCCTGCCGGTACGCGGTCTTCACGTTCCAGGATTCGGCAGGCTAGGTCGGCAATTATGCACCAGTCCGGACGGGCTTCCCCGACAGGATCGATTGCCCGGCGCACAAGTTGTATGTGGCGGTCGGTATTCGTAAAGCTTCCCGCCTTCTCCGCCCAGGATACACCCGGCAACAGAACATCGGCCATGGCTGCCGTTTCGCTGGGGAAAATATCCTGCAATACAACAAAATCACAGGCAGACATGCATTGGCCTGCATGGAGAGCATCGGGATCGGTCATTGCAGGATTCTCACCCAGTATATACAGGCCGCGAATTTTCCCGTCACCTGATCCGTCAATCATCTCCGTCACCGTCAATCCCGCAGCATCGCTCAAACGGAAAGCGGCGTCCTGCCCGGCTGTCCCGTTCCGCGTCTCAAGCTGCCACGCTGCGTTGAATTTTTCCTCCACGGATGCATCGGTGACCGGTTGATACCCCGGCAGATAGTTGGGCAGTGCCCCCATATCGCAGGCTCCCTGCACGTTATTCTGCCCCCGAAGCGGATTCACGCCTCCCCCGGAAACTCCAATATTCCCCAGGAGCATCTGCAGATTGCCCAGGGCCAGCACGTTGAGTACTCCTGTCGTATGCTGGGTGATGCCCATAGACCAGATGACGGCCATAGGCCGATGCCGGGCCAGGATTTCAGCGGCTTCATGCAACTGTTCCACCGAAACTCCGGTCATGCCCGATACTTTCTCCGGGGTATATGCAAGCACAGATTCATAAAACGGCTCGAATTCCTCACATCGCTCATCGATGAACTGCTGATCCTGCCAGCCGTTGGCCAGCACGATATGCATGATTCCGTTGATCAGAGCCACGTCCGTACCCGGTCGCTGTTTCAGGTGAAGCGTCGCGAATTCAGTTATGTCGATCCGGCGGGGATCTGCTACAACAAGCGGAACGCCTCGCCTGAGAATAGCCTGCCGAAGCTTAACTCCGAAGACCGGGTGCTGTTCCGTTGTGTTCGAGCCTATGATGAACAGAGCTTGTGAGTCGCGCGCCACATCCTCCATTGTATTGCTCATGGCGCCCGATCCATAGCAGAGCGCCAGACCGGCGACGGTGGAGGAATGACACAGCCGGGCGCAGTGATCCACGTTGTGGGTGCCGATCACCTGCCGGGCAAGCTTCTGCATCAGGTAGTTCTCTTCATTGGTGCACTTTGCCGATGCCATTACGGCAACAGCATCCGATCCGTAGTTGGCTTTGATTCCCAGGAATTTATCTGCAACTGTATTCAGGGCCGCATCCCAGTCAACCTCCACCCAGTCGTCCCGCCCATCGACGGGACGCTTTCGATTTTCAAGCAGATACCGCCGCACCCGCGGGCGTTTCAGCCTGTCGGAATGATGCACGAAATCGTATCCGTAACGTCCTTTCACGCAGGCCTGCAGCCCATTGACCGGGGACCGGCTCCGTGTTGTCACCCGGATGATTCGATTATCCCGGACATTCAAATCCAACTGGCATCCGACTCCGCAATAAGCGCAGGTAGTTGTAACTATCCGCTCCGCTTTTCCCAATCCGACCGACATCCGGTCGTCCAAAGCTCCGGTCGGACAATAGGCAACGCACGTTCCGCAGGATTCGCAGCGGGCTTCCAGAAGGCCGGTGTCGGCCCCGGCTATTATTCTGACACGATGCCCGCGTTCACCGACTCCCCACACAAACCGTCCCTGGATTTCTGCGCAGGAGCGAACGCACCGTTTGCACAGGATGCATTTGTTCCTGTCAACCCACAGGACAGGATTGGGATCGGCATTGATTGGGTATCGAAGCTGTGCGGAGGAACCTGTCCGGCGGTGAACCCCATAATGAGTCAGCCATCGTTCGAATTCAGTGGCTTCACGGTCGCCTGCCGCATAGCCGGCATCCGCGTAGTCCTCGAGCAGCAATTCCAGGATGGACTTCCTTATTTGCGCCAGACGGGCGGTTTCGGTTTGAACCGCCAGTCCTTCGTACAATTGAAGCGTGCAGGCTGTGGCCAGATCTCCCCGCGGTTCAATCTCCACCATGCACAGGCGGCAGGAGCCGACAGGCTTCAAATCGGGATGGTAGCACAAGGTGGGAATTTCTATCCCGTGGGCCCGGGCGACATCGAGCACGGTCATGCCTTTCTCTGGCT
>JARRLM010000137.1:0-9935 GCA_037386985.1 Acidobacteriota bacterium
GGGGAGCAGGTAGCCTGTGTAACTCAGAAAGAGAGTGAGGAGCAACAACCCCACGCCGATTACCCAGTTGAATTCATGCGGAGGTTTGTACCCTCCGCGATAGAAGACGTGAAACATGTGCCAAAAGACCGTAATGACCATTACATGGGCTGCTATGCGGTGAAGATTGCGAAGAAAGATGCCGTTCGCGACAACGAAATGGAGGTCTTTCATGTCGTTGTAGGCTTGAGGCACGCTGGGATGATAATAAAGCATCAAAAGAACGCCGGTGACCGTCAGAATCAGGAAAAGAAATAAGGAGAAAGATCCCATGTAATACGTAGCACGCACGCCCAGGGATCTATCTCTGACCTTCACGGGCAAAGCGTGCAAAAACAGATTTCCGAATACGGCCATGCTTCGAGTTCGGTTGGTGCGGGCAGGTCCACGGCGGAAAATGGATTTCCAGACTCGGGTGTTCCGAAGCCGCACGATCGAGTTTTGAGTCCAGGTTGCATTCATTGGAAACCCTCACACCTTCAAAAGCGTCGTCTGCGGGACGATGTCCAATTTGTCGACCAGGAGACTGCCGTCCGGCATTAATCGGACAGCAAAGTGGGGCAAAGGGCGCGTGGCGGGACCGCTGAGAATTTCGCCATCCTGGCCGAATCTGCTTCCGTGACACGGGCAAGAGATCCGATGCAATTCCGTATTCCACTGCGTTATACATCCCAGGTGGGTGCAGATCGCCGACTGCGCAATAATACCGCCTACCGTTCTCAGGACGTATATTTGCTGCTCGGCCAGATAAGTCACGGAATCGACCGGGTAGTCGGCTGGATCACCGATACGGAAACTTGTCGGGGGTTCGAACAGCACTTTGGGGGCGAGGAACCTGACGGTTTCCACAGCGGCTCCCAGTGATGCCACGCCCAATGCTACAGTCGCTATCTGGTTGAAGAAATCGCGACGGCCGGTCAATGCCGCTTGATTGTTCAGGGATCCCGATCCGGTTGAGATTGCATCGTTTCCGTTCATATCCAAGCTCCTGGAACTCACCGCACTTACCCTGGCGGTGAGTCAAATACCTCGAAGGACTCCATGGTGATCGTATTTACGGGGCAGCGTTCTGCGCACAGCCCGCAGCGGATGCAGATTGTCTCGTCTTTCACCATCACGGACCCTTCATCAGACGGCAGCTCCGATGGATGGATGTGTTGCAGCGCTCCTTCATGAAACGAGTTTTCCTGGACGAGCCGCTGAGCGACGCGATCAGACACTGCGAGCTGACTGAGAGGAACAAGACGAAGACAGTTTTCGGGACACACATCCACGCAGCCACCGCAAAGGATGCATTCGCTCCCTTCGGCCTCACTCCCGTCGAAAATGGTATTGATCCAACAGCGGAGGCACCGGGCGGCCTCGCGTCGCGCCTGCTCCTCACTGTATCCGGTCTCGACCTCGGCGATCCCGGTTCGGCGGTCCAGAGGAAGCACAGGCACAGAAAGGCGAGAGTATTGATCATAATCTGCCGCCATCTGGTGGCCGTTGAGGATCGTGACTCGGACGTAGCGCGGCTTAGGATTCCAGTTATTCCCCCGAAGGTAGCGGTCGATCTGTTCAGCAGCCTTCTTCCCGTCGGCCGCGGCACTGATGATCAGGCGGGGGCCGAAGGCGATATCTCCCGCGGCGAAGATGCCCGGAGCCGTGGTCATAAGGGTTTCAGGATCCATCTTGATCGTGCCCTGAGGTGTTGTCTCTACACCGTCCGCAGCAGTCAAAAAAGAGAGATCCGACGCCTGTCCTATCGCCAGAATTGCCGTGTCACAGGGCAGAATCCTTTCGGTTCCCGCTTCGAAGTTGGGGTTGAATTGGCCCCTTGCGTCGAAAACCGACGTGCAACGAATGGTTTCCAGTCCCGTGACTTTGCCGCCCCGGCCGACGAACCTTTTAGGGCCTGTGGAGGGATAGATCTCTAAACCTTCACGCAGTGCTTCATCGATTTCTTCCTTGAAAGCGGGCATTTCCTCAAGTGACTCGAGCGCCACAAGGTGAACTTCCTGCGCTCCAAGCCGCAAGGCGGTCCGCGTTACGTCCACCAACTCGTTCATCGCTACTTCCAGTTCGCTCTGGTTTAAAGAGTCTGGAAGCAAGGAGGAACGCAGTGTCTGCAAAGTTTGCTGTTGTTGCTGCCTCAGCGCGGTACGCGCTACGTCGACCGCTACGTTGCCTCCTCCAATCACCGCCACCTGTTTCCCGATAGAAAAGCGATATCCGAGATTGACGTTCAATAGAAAATCAATCCCTTTAACGACACCATCCAGATCGTTACCCGGAATCTGCAGATCTCTGCTGCGATGCAGTCCGAATGCAAGCAGAATTGCCTGGAAGCCTTCGGCTTTCAGGTCAGCCAGGGAGAAATCCCCAAGCCGGGAGTTCAGCTTGAGTTCCGGTCCCATTTCAAGAATCTCCCGAACCTGGGCCTGCACGACATCGCGAGGTAGTCGATATTCAGGTATGCCCAGGTTGAGCATTCCCCCCGGCACAGATGCTGCTTCGAATATCGTAACGGGGTAGCCAAGTAACGCCAGGTCGTGTGCGGCCGAAAGACCGGCGGGGCCGGATCCGATCACGGCCACGCGCTCGGAGTGTACGATTCCGGATTTTTTGCGGTAGGCGTCTATTCGGGTGCGCGATTCGGGACCACAGCGCTCCGTGACAAAACGTTTCAGGGCACGAATTGAAATAGGTGAATCCAGGTCTTTTCTTCGGCAGGCGGTTTCGCACGGATGGCCGCAAACGCGGCCACAGATCGAGGCCAATGGATTAGGTGTGCGAGCGTATCGATAGGCTTCTTCGTAGCATCCTTGTGCAATGAGAGACACGTATCGACCGGCCTGCGTGTTGACGGGGCATGCCTTCATGCACGGGACATTCGACTCCAAAAAGTCAAGATCAACTAGCTTAGTGCGTGGTTTTTCCACAGGACGCCTCTCGACACGCGTTTGGGGCACGCGTTGGAAGGTTTGAAAAAGTCGGCCATTCGTATGGACGATAACGGGACCGCCACATCGTACTTCTCGGATTCATGCATTTTATGATCGCTGGGATGGATGCCGATTGCAGTGACAGATGCACTCGTCGAGTGTGACCGTCGTCACACCATTCTCGCATCGGCAGCAATGAAGACTATGCGGGTTTCAGGCCCAAGCTTTACTGCCTCTGCCTCTTGTTGTTCGAAATCCTTCGATAAATGCGGACTAGTGAATGTGGGAAGACGGTGTGGTAGTTAAACAACGCAACCGTTGAGGCTGCAATATGACGATCGAGCCTCCATTTACACGAATCAGTTGCTTGCGCCTGAAATCGCCCAAGATACGACTAACGGTTTCGCGCGAGGCTCCAATGCTTTCGCCAATTTCTGCCTGGGTCATGTTAACAGCCAGGTGAATTCCTTTAGCAACAGGTCTGCCCTTTTTTTCAGCTTGGGACACAAGGAATTGTGCCACTCTCATCTGAGTAGTAGGTGCCAAAGCCAGCAGACATGCCAGATCATAGGCTTGGTAAAGCTCCATGCTTAGATTCTTGGATGCACTGAGAGCAAGGTCGGCGTGGGCTCGGATGAGCTGCATCAATTGCAATCTGGGTATGAAACATATCTGACTGGGGCACAGCGTTTCAGCTCTCAGCACATGCGGCCTGTTTAAGATAACGCTGCCGAGACCTAGAAGCTCCCCTTGTTCTGCTATGTGTAGATTGATCACATGTCCCGATTCGGAACTCGCACTCAGCTTGGCCTGACCTGAGCAAAGGATGTACAGTCCGCGCGGCGTTTGGCCTTCTACAAACAACACGGCTTCCCTAGGATACAGCGAGTTTTGACGGCAGGAATTCAATTCGCTCAGAGTTCGCTGTGGGAGGCTGCAGAACAATCCCAGCGCAGGTGTGGGGCAGCAGGAGCAGTTTTCCACAATATCAAGATTATATGGAACAAGAGAAGGGCCCATGGTTACCCAACATTGCGACAAGTCACTTCTTTCGTGGGTAAGGGAAGTGACTATTGATATTCATCCGGCACAAAAATGCTCGATAACGTTAAAAAAAGCACATTGTAACAGTACCACAATGTGGCACTGTTTGCCAGGAAAAGTCAAGAATTACAATTCGGGCGGAATTTACTTAACGAAATCAAGCAGATCATTCAGATCATCGGCCAAATTGTGTTTCATCTTACTGTTTGGAGTCGCCGAAGCGATTTCATCAAGAGAAGGTAAGGAGAGTCCTTCCCGAGCTGCAGCAAGAGCAGGAGCTAATGGTTCTTTATATCGGCCAGTCGGACACGATGATCCTCGATGAAGCTTGAATTGTTTTATTTTTTCTCCAAAATGGACTTGTGGTATAAATTACAAACGCAATTAAAGTACCTCTTAGCCCCCCTTCCGGAAAGTTTTAAAATGCTTCGAAAGCCATTAACTCTGTTATATTCCATCGCTTTCCTGCTGCTTTGCGTAGTCTTCGCTTTATTATCGGAAACAATGGAATGGGGGAGGGAAACGGCTAAAAATGAACAGGATTTCCAAAAACTGGCGCATGGACTGGGCATTGGTGCAACAACTGGTCCTGCATGGTGCTATATCAATTTTGATCCCAGGAGAGATGCGAGATGCACATGCATCGAATGGCCGATTCCCGGAGGTTATTGCTATTGCCCAGACCATACGGGTACAGTTTCTTTCATATCAGGCAAAGTAGATATGGGTGCGGAGATTAGGATATCGAAATAGTTTTTATACGGGAACACTTTTACCCCTCGCAGGAGGGCTGGTCTACCTATATTATTCGGGCTTCATCGACTTCGGGGTATTTTCGAAATTTCCAAGCAATAAATGCAAGGTATTCTAAGCATTGAATAAGCACATTAATTTTTTAATCCTGGCAAGCGCCAATCTGCTGCGGCACAGAACGAAGGCCATAGTTGTTTGCCTCTGTATTATCGCCATTCTCTCCCCATTTGTTTCGGCTATAGCTATCTCCGAGGGTATAAGGGAACAATCAATGGACTCCGTTGATGAAGGAGGGGATCTTTATTTAACCTTCGATGAATTTGGCCGCAATACTTCCGTGCCTCTTAAATATTTAGATGCGATCAATGAAATTTTTGGGGTTAAAAAGGCAGTTCCGCGTATTATTGGCAGAGGATATGTGCAGGATAAGCTGGCTGTGATCGCCGGCATCGATAAAAAATATCTTCCGGATTCAACATCTATGATTTCAGGGCGTATATTCCAAAAACCGAATGAAGTTATCGTCGGCTTTGAATTCGCCAGGCATTTCATGTTGCAACCGGGTGATCAATTCAGTATGAGAGGGCAAAAGCGTAAGGAATTCACAATCGTTGGAATATTTTCCTCAGACTCCAGCATATGGGCATCTTCCCTGTTATTTATGTCGTTTTATGATGCCGGCGAATTGTTTGGCAGGACTGATGAAGCAACAGATATCCAAATATACAGCATTCCAGGTCATAATTCGGAAATTGCCATACCCTGGAAGTGCTGGAGCTCATCACGTTCGAACAATTGCTTATCAGCATAACGGCCGCCAGTATGACAATACTCTTGTCGATGCTATGGAATGAGGGATTAAACGGTGCCTTAATAGCGCAGTTTTTTATAGCTGAAACAAACCTTTTGCCTGCATTTAATGTGCCGTCAAAATTTCTGCCTTTGCCGGCCTTTCTGAGTTTTATCTTCTCATTCATGCTGACAATGGTGGGCAGCATATATTCATCGTGGAGAGCATCAACGGAATCGCCGGTTGTAGCGATGAAGCAATGATAAGAACAGAAAACCTTTGTAAACTATATAATCCTCATTCAAAGCATGAAGTGCGTGCCTTAACTGACATCAACCTGCACATTCGAAAGGGTAGTTTCGCAGTTTTCAGCGGTCCATCAGGCTCCGGTAAAACAACATTGTTAAATATCATCGGCACCTTGGACAGACCAGTCAGCGGCAAAGTGTTTCTTTACGGGGAGGATGTCACGGTATTTTCGGACATTGCGCTGTCAGTTTTGCGACGCGATAAGATAGGATTCATATTTCAGGATTTCAATCTGATACCCAGACTTTCCAGTATAGAAAACGTAGGCAATCCGCTCCTGCCACTGGGCGTCAGGGCGGGAGAACGTTTTCGTCGTTCACGGGCGATTTTGGAAAGGATGGGGTTGGACGACAGACTGAATCATAGGCCTGAAGAACTGAGCGGTGGGCAGCAGCAGCGCGTGGCTATTGCTCGGGCGCTGGTCAACAATCCGGACATCATAATCGCCGATGAGCCAACATCCAGTATCGATGAGGATGCAGGAACCCAATTGATTGAAACGATGAAGAATTTAAAAAGCAACGGAACTACTATCCTTGTTGCGACCCATGACACCCGGTTCAATGATATAGCGGATGAAATATTTATCATAAAAGGCGGAAGATTTGCATGATCTTAAATATATATACGATCATACAGCTGTTTATTGCCGTCGTTTCCTTTACGCTCGGAATTGTGTTGCTTTACTTAACAATAAGGGCAATTGTCGGAGTTGACGCGTTTAGAGGCTCGGAATCAAAGTCTACACAGGAAAAAAGTGGATATTTGATTTTTCTTTTGGCATGTGTTGTGTTATCGATCCGAATGCTGGCATGGCCATGGTTCTATTTAATGCTCCAAAGCTTCGTAATGGAAGTACCTGGCGCAATGTGTATATTTGGAGTAACACAGATATTGCCTTCCACAGTAAAATTTCTTCAAATAATCAAGCCGTTATCCTTTTTTATTATGGGTGGATGGCTCCTATGTTATTTTGTGAATAAAAACCTTCCTACAGCGCCTTTAACAAGGAGGATATTATTCTTTCTGCTTATCCCATGTGGCCTACTATTAGTTGACAGTACTGCAGATATTTATTATGTGCTTTGCATGAAGCCGCTTATAACTGTTTCATGTTGTTCGACGGTTTTCGATGTAGCGTTCAGGCCATCTGCTATGATACCTCAGGCAATATTTGGAGCCAATTATTCCAACCCACTGCTCTTCCTATATTATTTAATAAACATTGTACTCATCATTTTGTTGTTATTGTCTGCTTCTAAAAAGCGCAGTTCCTCTCTATTTTTATCGAGAAAAATGTTTAAATATATTTTGCTCGCTGTTGCCATCATCAATATTCCTATTGTGTTTATTTCATTCCTTGAAGTAATTGGGCCAAGACTGATGCAACTGCTCCTTCATCACTGCATTTACTGCTTTATCGGCAATGGAACGGTCCCAGACGCGCCTATAATAGTAGGCCTTTTTATTATAGGAACTTTCGCCATAGGATGGATGTTCATAATCAAGTTCATGTGCAAAACGACCGAAAAGGAGCCGATATCGAGCAAGTTATTATTAAGGATAAATAATTTATCGGCATTCTGCCTTCTGTCCTCCTTAATTATGGTAACAGTACATCTTATCATTGTATAAAATGACAATTAAATTTTGGATCGGTATATGCATATTTTTATTAATAGCTGCGATGGGAGCATTTTATCAGAAATGCCTGGCGCACCCTTATTGTGAATATGATGGTGCATCCATTGTAGCAATTTATGAAGTGGAAATTGTACTCAAGGACCAGTCTTCCAGGAAATTTTGTTCAATCTTTTGCGCAAAACATTGGTTTGATAATAATAAGGATATTATTGATCATGTTGTCGTCACCGATGAAATTCGCGGCAATAAGGTTGAATCCTATCTGGCTTATTTTGTAAAAAGCGACCTTGTAACAAACGAAACTAACGGCAACTGCATTCATGCTTTTCAACAACGCCAGGCGGCCATTGCCCATGCCGACGCATTTAACGGATCTCCCGCTGATGACCCTTTTGTGCTTGATGAGTAATCGTAATCTGCAGTATTTAGAATCACGCCCGGTCGGGTCACTGTCTCTGTGAATGGGGGATTGCAAAAAATCAATGCTTTGTGCCTCCTCTGCCAGCGCCTTAGCCAGCGCGAAAGCCAGGATCATGACCTTCTCTTCAGCCGTAATCATCACATCGGCAGGCTAAATAATATCAATGAGGGTTAACGCATCGTCCCTTTCATGGCAGAATCGTCTCAGTCGCGCCTGGTCATTCACACCCTGCAGCGTCTCCCTCAATCCCAGAAGTAGTGCCACGTGTATTCCAATTCAACCGTCTGGCCGGGTTCCAGCGACACCTCCCAGGACGCGCGTCCCAAGCCGTTCAGCGAAGCCCACCACCACGGCCAGGAAAATCGCATCCACCAGGTCGCGGACCCCATCGCTTCCAGCATCAGCCCGTCGTCGAAAACGTTGCCATTGGTCGAACGTCCCTCGCCCGAGACACTGTCGATCACCCCCAGCAGATAGCGGGACGCCTCCAGCCGGATCGGTTCGCGTCGATAGTTGGCCAGCCGCAGCCGCCCCCTCAGATTGACCCGCGTGAAGTCGTTGTTGTTCATCCGTACAGCGTTGGGCTGCCTTCCGGTCTCCTCCTCGTCCTTGTCCACCTGGACGTCAACCGCCGTCGTGATCGGCAGGTCCACCCTCGCCCCCACCGGTGTGTAGGTCATCAGTCCCTGCGCCAGCAACCGTTCACCCATGAGAATCAACGCCGGTGCAGTGGTCAGCGGATACGGGCTCTTGTTCTCCAACCGTGCCGCGTGCGTCGCCCGCGGCCGCGCCAGCAGTTGGGCCGCCTCGCGCTGCTGGTCGTTGTTCAGGTTGCGAACCAGCTCCAGCGGCACGCCAAACGGGATCGATACGGTGTAGACGTCCTCATACGGAATCGTGAAGGACACCAGAGGGACGGTCATACGCTCCCCCCTGGCCAGCGTCAGGTGTTCCACACTGTACAGGAAGAGGTCCTCGTTGCGCCCATCGCCGCCGATATCCGGGCCGAGGTCGAGTGCCGGTGCCTCAGACTGCGGCTGCGAGTTGCGCGCCGGCATCACCTGCTGCGTCATGATTGCATTGCTAATATTGAGAAACTGCGAGTCCTGCCGAAACACCGAGGACAGCCGCGCCACCGTCTGTTCCAGCGAGATGGGGTCGACATCGTCCTGGAACTTAAAGCTGGGTACGCCGACAACCAGTTGCGCCTTCACATCAGCCAGATCGGTCAGCTCGTTGATCAGCGTTGCCTGCAACTCGACCTCTGCCTGCCCGTCGTCATCCAGAATCACCCGGTACTGGGGGATCCAGCGCAGCCCTCGCTGGAGGTAGACCAGACCGACCTCCGCGCGCCCACCGGCCGGAGCCCCTTCCAGGCGCAGCGTCATGACGTTACGCCACTCTTCGCCGCTGACACTCGTCTCCGGTGTTTCCAGCAACATTACATCCAGGATTCGCGCCACCGGTATGGCCCGCTCGCCGCGCCCGGTCTGCAGCAGAACCAGCTCTCCCAACTGCGGTAAAGCGGGTTCGCTGTCAGGCGGTCTGGTGGCGGCCAGTTCAGCCGCGCTGCGTTGCGGGAAGCCCGAAATCGTCCCCTCGATCAGCTCTGTCCGGTCGCTCGCAGTCGTCACGGTGACCTCCGCCTGCTTGCCGACATTGGCCCGCAGCAGGTCGACCAGGTTCAGCGCTGTGCGCTCCACCGCCATGCGGCGGCGCCCGGCCACCACACCGGTCAGCTGCGCGCCGGTGGCATACGGCCAGAACGTCCCCAGCACCGGCCGCGGCAGCCGGTCCAGTTCGACATTTCCCACGGCATTGGTCGGCAGGGTACCCGCGTGCAACATGAAGGAGTGCCCGTCCTTGAAGACTGTCACCTCGCGCACCGGCAACGCCTCATAAACCTCCAGCGCGAGGGCTGCATCACTCGCGCCCGCCTGGCCCCATACCGCCGCCGTCGTCAGTATTCCCACTGCCAGCAGCAGCACTGTCATCGTCCATCGTGATG
>JARRLM010000138.1:0-6608 GCA_037386985.1 Acidobacteriota bacterium
ACTTCCAGCCAGGTTGTCGCCGTTCCCATGCGATCCGTACCCTCTTCACGCACTCCTACACGCACCTGGCCGACAACCGGTTTTTCTATGTTCTTTCCTATAGCCTGACGGCAAGGAAGGACGACGATAGTTTACACTGCATTGAAGTGCGTGTCCGGGATCATCCCGAATACACGGTTCGGAGTCAGCGCTGCTTTCGGCCGTCGGCACTCAGAGAGAACTTGGACGACACAACTCCGAAAACGCCGCAGGAACGGCTGGTCCGGGCTATGAGATCACCGCTTCCGCTTTCGGATCTGGGGGTTTCCACCCGTGCGGATTTCCTTGAATCCGAGGACGACGACAAACAGGTGTCCCTGACGGTCTATTTCGAAGGAGACAGGCTTCAGTATCGGGAACAGGAACAGGGTGGGAGTGTCGAACTCGAAGTGATGTCCTTCATCTACGATTCTTCCGGAGATCGTGTGGAGGGGATTTCCGCATCTGTGGAGGGGCGTTTTACATCTGAAGACATGGCGAAGGCCAAAAACTGCGGATTTCGATTATTTCTGCGCCGGCTGTCACTCAAACCCGGAGTCTACCAGGTGCGTGTAGGAGTGCGTGAAGAGGGTACGGATCGCATGGGAACGGCGACAACCTGGCTGGAAGTACCGGAACCGGATCCGGATAAACTTGAGATGAGCAGCCTGATTCTGAGCAATCCTCTGGATATGGGTCTGGTTGATTCGGAGGGGACGGATGTGGGCGAACTTGAGCAGGTCAAGATAGTGCAGGGAGTCCCGATGTATTCCCAGACCGACATCTTCTACTACACCTTCCGCGTCCACCGCATCAGCCAGGTTGCTGCAGGATCGGATTTGCTTTTGAGGAGAGAACTGTATCAGTGGGGAAGTCCGATCAGGACCGACGAATGGGTGCAAATAGAAAGGGAACAGGCGAACGCTGACAGCAAGGGGTGGTTTGATATTGACGGGGAACTGGACATCAGCAACCTCGATCCCGGGGTCTACGAGATGCGTATCACCCTAAAAAACGCTCCGTCGGAGGAAACCGTTCAGCGGGCAGTCGTTTTCGGAATTCTTTAGAAATACCCGAACTGTTTGATAATTATTTTTCTGTGAAGAATTGATGTTATTCCCTGATTTTTTAGCTGCATCTGAAATCATCGAATGTATTGTAGTAAAACGATTTGCAGACACCTGACGAACCCTCTAAAGCTATCTTAAATATAATAAAGTGTGTATGTCACAGACAAATCAATCGTTTTGTTATAAAATTTATAATTAATGATTTTTATTTCTCTCCCCCCTTATCCATTATGAAGTCCGACTGAGGTAACCGTAACATTACTTCGATATATAAATACCGGCAACCCCAACGGCGCATGCTCATATAATTCAATCAAACATGAGATGCGGGAATGAACGGATCATGAATAAAATTATTGCTTATCTTTCAATTACTCTGCTTTTTGCCTGGTTAGCAAGTATGGCCGCCGTTCCAGCGGAGGAAGAAGAGACAGATTCCGGTCAGGATACCGAAGAGTCCAGATTTGAAGTTGAAACTAAGCTCATGGAAGTGCGTGCCATAGTTACGGATCAAACGGGGAAGATTGTTGAAGGTCTGACAGAAGGAGATTTCGAGCTTCTGGAAAACGACGAGCCTCAGGAAATCAGTCATTTTAATGTTTCAAAGGTGGAAACCGGGCGAAGTGGTGTTGCTGCAGGAAACGACGAATTCCAGACTGATGAATCTAAGTTGGAACGGGCGCGAGCACAATTGAGCGAACCTCCCGTGAGGACCGTACTGCTTTACGTGGATGCCCTGCATCTATCCTTCAGCAGCCTCAATTGGGTAAAACAGGCGTTGCACCAGTTTATCGATGAACAACTCACCGACCAGGATCTTGTTGCGTTTACGAGCAGCGAGACGCTTGGAGTGGCGCAACAATTCACCCGTGACCGGAGGATCCTCAGGTATGCTGTAGAGCAGATTCGATACAACCCTGCCAATCGCGGAAGTTATTTCACTCCCAATCTGGCGGCTGATTTTTTGAACAACCATGTGAGTGCGATGAGTTTGGGAATCGACATTATGCGCCAGGAAGAAGATATGGTGTGTCCTTGTTCAACCCTTCAGACGTTTGCGTACCATAAAGCTATTCAGGTCCTTTCTGATGCATCCTTCTCGAGAGAAAACACCCTTTCGATTATCGAACATTATTCCAGGCAGATGGCGGATCTTCCGGGGAAGCGCATGCTGGTGATCTTCTCGGATGGGTTCACCTCCTACAGCAGGATCGGCGACCTGCAATACAATGAATTTCATAGAGTCATCAGTCGGGCAATAAATTCCGGTGTCGTGATCTACTCGATTGACGCCAAGGGCCTGCAGATTCCGCCGGAAATTGACGTCTCGAAGAGAAGTCCTGCAAGAGATATAAACTATGACATAATGGTTCAGTGCCTCAAGGCATGTCCTGAGGTAGATGTAGACGATGAATGCAAGAAGGGGTGTGTGGAGCAAAACCCTCTGTCGTTGGATTGCCTGGAGGATATTGACCGTTTCAATGATCCCTTATGTGACTTTCCCGAGCCCGGTGCCTTAACAAGCTATTTGGAATCATCCGAGACAGAAAAGTTAAACGGATTACATTCCCTGGCCGTCGAGACAGGCGGCAAAATGTATGATAAAACAAACGACCTTAACGAGTCGCTCGGGCAGGCTCTGGACGACAACCGATTCTTCTATGTTCTTTCCTATTACCCGGCTGCGGGTAAAGGCGACCAACGCTTCCGGCGCATTGAAGTGCGTGTCCGGGATCATCCCGAGTATACCGTCCGGAGTCCACGGGGATTCTGGCCGTCGACAATAATGGAGAGTTTGGAAGAAGACGCTCCGACAACGCCGCAGGAACGGCTGGTCCATGCTATGGGATCGCCGCTGCCGATCACGGATCTTGGGGTTTCTGCACGAGCAGATTTCATTGAAACCGAGGATGACGACAAACAGGTATCCCTGACGGTCTATTTCGAAGGAGACAGGCTCCAGTATCGAGAACAGGAGCAGGGTAGGATTGTCGAACTCGAAGTCATGTCCTTCATCTACGATTCTTCCGGAGATCAGGTGGACGGGATCTCGGCTCAAGTGGAGGGGCGGTTAACATTTGAAGGTGTGAAGAAGGCCCAAAATTATGGTTTTCGATATTTACGCCGTCTGGCGCTTGAACCGGGTGTCTACCAGGCGCGTATCGGAGTCCGGGAAGCGGGCACGGATCGGATAGGAACAGCAACAACCTGGATGGAAGTACCGGAACTTTACCCCGATAAGGTTGAGATGAGCGACCTGATTCTCAGCAATCCTCTGGATATGAGTTTTGATTCGGAGGGAATCGATGTGAGTAAGCTTGAACAGATCAAGATGGTGCAGGGTATCCCAATGTACGCCCAGTCGGACATTTTTTACTACTCTTTCCGCGTCCACCATATCAGCGGTGTTCCGGCAGAATCGAATTTACTGTTGAGGAGAGAGTTGTTGCGGGAGGGGAAGCCGATCAGGACCGGGGAATGGATGACGATAACGGCAGAACAGGAGAATACGGACGGCAAAGGATGGCTTCATCTTGATGGTGAATATGACATCAGCAGCCTGGATCCCGGTGTTTATGAAATGCAGATCACTGTCAAAAGCGTCCCGTCCGAGGAAACCGTCCAGCGGGCAGTCGCTTTCGGTGTACTTTGATAATAATTTCCCTGTTTAATTGAAACAAATTGAAGGTATCATTTAACTTATTACGGAACGGATTATACTTTACAATAGTTTGTATTGTTCTTCTCGATTGGAGGTATCGGCCGACAGTTCCGTACATTGGACGGATTTACCTGTGAAATTTGGGAGAAAATCATGAAGTGCCGTGGTAATGCCTCAGGATTTTCCCCTGTTATTGCGGTTTTCACTCTTTTCCTTTTTCTGGCCGTTCAGGGTTGTTCCGGAGGGGCCGGCGTCAGCCAAACCTCGAATAATCCTCCTTCGCAACCGGGTCGGAATATCGACTAGATACCCAGCGATTGCTGAATTTCCATTCAAAATTGAAACTTATATGGGCATGGATCGCCCCATGAATACTTGTGTGAAATGCTGGTTAATGGTCGTTTCAGGTAATGTCGACATGGTATAGTACCACGCAGTTTCCATAAACAGATAGGTTTTGTGTTTGAAATTTTGGGAATCAGGGGCACGAATGTTTAGACGATTTTTCCCATTTCTGGACTGGTTTAAAGGATACGGCCCGGGAGCGCTGAAGGCGGATTTCATTTCCGGATTGACTGTGGCTTTGGTCCTGATTCCACAATCCATGGCCTATGCGCAGTTGGCCGGACTTCCGGCATACTACGGTTTGTATGCTTCTTTCCTCCCGCCGATGGTTGCAGCTCTTTTCGGCTCCAGCCGTCAGCTTGCTACCGGTCCTGTCGCAGTTGTTTCGTTGATGACCGCTGCTACCCTGGAACCATTGGCCACGGCAGGAGGCGAGGCATATATCGCCTACGCTGTTTTCCTGGCACTGCTGGTAGGCTTGTTTCAGTTTTTGCTTGGCTTTCTGAGGTTGGGCGTTGTGGTCAATTTCCTGTCGCACCCGGTTGTGATTGGATTCACAAACGCTGCAGCCATCATCATTGCTACCAGTCAATTGTCGAAAATATTCGGCGTTTCCGTGGACAGTGCGGAACACCATTACGAGACAATCTGGAGAGTCATTGTCTCAGCCTGGAACTTTACCCATTGGCCGACCTTTTTCCTCGGGATTCTGGCATTTGGAATTATGATAGGTTTGAAAAAACTGAGTCCCAAAATTCCATATGTTTTAGCCGCTGTAATGGTAACAACCCTGATTTCCTGGGGAATCGGGTTCCAGAATAACCGCAATGTAACCCTGGAGCAGATTACTTCCCAGGACGTTCGTAATCATATAGAGGAATACAACAGGGATGTTCAGCATATTGATCTTGTATCGGAAGCGCGTGCCATTCTTAAGTCGCAGGCTGATGAAATCGCGGGAAATCACGACCCATTGTGCCTCAAATGCCATACGCCTCGAGAACTCGATCTGCAGACCCTCAGGGGGGAAGGCCCGAAAATAGAAAAGAGCATAATCCCCCGGACCGTCCTACAGTTGCATGCCATGGCAGGACTCGTGGATATGCAGATCAATGAATACAAGGAGCGGGTTTCGGAGTTACGAAACGAATTGCGTACTCTTGAGTTCAAACTCGTCGAAACAGGAGGTTCGATCAATTTTATTCCTGTTGAGACTACCGATGAACCAGATCTTGTCTGGAGGATCAATGTTGGAAACAAACATCTCGACACGGAGAATATAACGTTTATGGGGGGCGGATCCATCGTCGGAACAGTTCCCGGAGGACTCCCGAAGCTGTCTCTCCCCACAAACGTTATATTCTCCGTGTCGAGATGTTTGTTTCCAACATTGATCCTCCAGACAAGATCTGGTTCACTTGGTTTCATGGAAGCCATCTCCATCGCCAAGGCGATGGCAGCCCGTACGGGGCAACGCCTCGATCCCAATCAGGAACTTATCGGCCAGGGTATCGCAAATATTCTGGGTTCCTTCGGGCAGAGCTACGCAGTATCCGGGTCGTTTTCACGTTCGGCCGTCAACATACAATCAGGAGCAGTGTCCGGATTATCCAGTGTATTCACGAGCGCTTTCGTGGTTGTTGTGCTGATGTTTTTTACGCCCCTTTTATATCATTTACCCCAATCTGTTTTGGCTTCCATCATTATGATGGCCGTAATCGGTCTGATAAACTTCAGAGGCATTGTCCATGCCTATAAGGTAAAACAATCCGACGGAGTCATAGCCGTCATTTCATTTATTGCAACACTGTTTTTTGCTCCGCATCTCGATAGGGGCATACTCATCGGTGTCGCGTTATCGGTGGGCATATTCCTTTATGGAAAAATGAAGCCGCAGGTGGCCGAACTGTCGCTCTGGTCCGATGGTCACTTTCATTCCGCCAAACGGCGCCGGCTTAAGCAGTGCAAGCATCTTGCAGTCATTCGATTTGATGGACCTCTCTTTTTTGCCAATACAAGCTACATGGAAGACGTGGTGCTGGACAGGGTTCGGAAAATGCCTGAGCTCAGGGCTATTCTATTCAAGGCAGATGGTATTAACCAGATAGACGCCACAGGCGAAGAAATGCTGTCTCTGCTGATAGACCGGCTTCGGTCGGGGGGCTTCGATGTCTATTTTTCAGGATTCAATGAGGATGTGGTGGATACACTCAGACAATCCCTCCTCTATCAAAAGATAGGGAAGAACCATATGTTCATTACACTCGTAGAGGCTGTGGATAAAATTTGGCCGTCTATCCACGAGGCGACAGATGAGCGCGAGTGCCCCCTGACACAGGTTGTTCCGCTGGATGCTGAAATACACAAGCCTGCAATCCGCGTTCTGCTCGTCGATGATGAAGTGGATTTTGTCCAGGCGCTTGCGAAACGACTGGGACGCAGGGACATGAAAGTCGACTATTGCCACAATGGATCCGACACAATGACCCTGCTCCTGTCCAATTCCTATGATG
>JARRLM010000139.1:0-7413 GCA_037386985.1 Acidobacteriota bacterium
GGATTCAACGGAGGAGCGGGGGGCGTAAACCTGGGCCTGACAGGAGCCATAAGTCGGCATATCGGACAGTTTCACTTAAAGAAATACTTCGGTCTGAATCCTGTGAAGAAAGGAGCCTATTGAATAATTCTATAATTCCCGCTCAGGTGCATTAAACTGAACAGGTACAGAAAGCCATCATAATATGGATCAAAATATCCATCCTCATAGGGCTCAAGTTTGGCATTCCAGACAGCGTCGACAAACTTCCAGCTTTTGGCTTGGGTCCCCATAATGGAAGCCGCGGCTGAAGTAGAAACCAGCCCAAGTGAATGACGCAATTTCCGATAGCCACCCGCCGGGAGTATCCACTCCGGAAGTGTCCCGTCAATGTTGTACTGATCTTCAAAAGTATCGATTCCCCTGCAGAATAGAAAATTTTGAATTCTGTCGCAGTAGTTCTTCTGCCAGTCTTTATCCTTGGCATACCATGAGTAGTCCATCGCAATATTCATCGGCACCCGCCACGAGTCGAAGCGAAAAGCAGGCGGGATAAAACCATCTGTCGGCAGCTTCCCGCTGTATTCCGTAATGTCCGGATTCAGGCCTGTTTTTGGATGACAGACCCCGTGCAGAAATGCGCGGGCTTTATCGGCGCAATCACGATAAAACTGTTCATGGCCGTCTTTGGCATACTCGGCCCAGATTTCGAAGAATGCGGGGACATAGTAAGATGGATCCGTCAGATGGTATCTTTCAGATTCGGGAACGAAGCTGATCTGCTTGTGTTCCACATTGATAATATTATTGACCCCTCCGGAGCCGTCTTTACTCCACATCGCGTTCAGAATTCTTCCGGCCTCGGCATAATAGTCGATGCCTGTATCATTCCCCCAACGATTGGACGCGAATAACAGATCGGTCACAAAATACAATTCTCCGTCGGAGGCAGTTCCTTCCGAATTATGTTTGCCCGATTCGGGATTCACGGACCACGCAAAGTAACCATCTCGAGGCCCACCCTGATGCTGCATATATTTTTTTGTCCAGCGCCATAAACGATCAAAGACATCTTTTTTATCTAACTGAACCGCCACCATCATCCCGTAGGAAAGACCTTCCGTGCGGGCATCCCGGTTTTTCAGGTCGGATACATAAGCCATGGAGTCGCCCACTTCAAAATAGACTCTGTCGGGGCCTTCAAACAGATCACGGTAAGCTTTGTCCAGCTTGGCGTCAATGTCATCCTGTTTATATCCGGCCTCCAGTAACACGTTGCGATACCTGCCTGTTTCCCATGCGCCTCGTTCCCACGGCTTCATTTTGCCTCTGGGATCATTTATGTCAATCTCACAGTCATTAGCGGAATTCACCCCCAAAGGGATACAAAGAGTGATAAGCACAATTACAAAAACGGTTTTTAACATTTATGTAACTCCTTCATTCCCGAGCTGTTCCTGCTTTGTAAATCTCGTTGGATCTTGCGCTGATTATAAGTGGAAAATGTTTAGGTCAGAAGAATATTCCCGGCTGCCGGTTCAGTCAAAACAAGTCCAATGGAAGGGCACCCTCTTATCCGGGATTTGGCGCCCTCTTCAGCGATTCATTCTGTAATTCCGACTGTAACCTCTTTCCCATTGTACAATATGACGGTCGCAGGGGCAGCTTCCAGGTCAAGGGAGACTGGATTCTCATGTCCAATCCACACGACTTCGAAAGTTCGCTGATGAAGCATTCCCGGGAACTCACCCCGGCGTGTACCTATAGTGAGAGTATGGTCCGATTCGTTGTACGTCAAAGGAATCCAACTGAAGGCCCCATTCTGATAGTTGTTGTTGATATTCTCGTCCTCGTACAGTGTAAAAAATCCATTTTGCCCGGTATACACTCTCAACCTGACAGGATCGGCTGCTTTTTCCGTACTGTACTGGATGGGAGGCCCGAAAGGTACAATGGATCCTTCTCGTACAAAGACCGGTATATCAGAATACGGGGCGTCAGCTTTGATTTTCTGCCCTCCCTCGAAGTAGCGTCCCTCCCTGATGTCGTACCATCCATTGGATTCTGGCAGGTAGACGTCGGCAGATCTGGCTTTATATTCGGTTACGGGACTCACGAGCAATGCAGGTCCAAACATGAACTGATGGCCTATATCCAGAACCTCTGGATCATCGGAGAAATCCATAACCATTGCGCGCATGATTGTATAATCGTCATGTGTGACCATCCCTGCCAGGGAGTAGATATAAGGCATCAGGCGGTAGAGCAGTTCGTTGTAAGCAGTCATTGCTTTATAAGCGGGATGGTGTTCCGGAGCCACATTGTAGATTTCCCGATAGGGATATTGTCCGTGGATTCTTAATAAGGGGCAGAAGGTGCCGAACTGGAACCATCGCGTCATCAGTTCGCGCCACTCCTCCAAATCCTCGCCTTTCGCGTCGATATAGCGTTGCTCTACGGCAAATCCCCCGATATCGGTCGTCCAGTAAGGAATACCGGCTATGCTGAAGTTAAGGCCTGCCGGAATCTGATTCCGCAGATCCTCCCAGCGGGCCGCGATATCTCCGCTCCAGGTTGCTGAACCATAGCGTTGCTGTCCCGCATAGGCGGAGCGAGTCAAGATGAAGACGCGTTGATCGGGTTTCTGCCTGATCTGACCTTCATAGACGGCTCTGGATTGCTCCAGCGAATAGGTATTGAGATACCTGCCGGCTGTACCTTTGGCTGTCGGGTGCATACGCAGGCGGCGTTCCTCTTCAGACAGGTTTGACTGGATGTCCGGCTCGGTCGCATCCATCCACCAAGCGTCCATGTCCATAGAGAAGAGTTTCTGGTTTATCTGTTCCCAGAAAAGATCTCGCGCTCCCTGAGTATAGGGATCATAGAAGGTTGAGACATATCCCCGCCCGACCCAATCGCGCTGGTTTTTCTCGACATTGCGCATGTACAATAAATCTTGTTTTTTAAACTCGTCGTAATGTTTCGTGCCTACGTAGAATTTCGGCCAGACGGAGATCATGATTCGAGTATTGAGTTTCTCGTGCAGTTCTTTGACCATACCCTCAGGATCAGGATAGCGAGAACGATCAAACTCATGGCTGCCCCATCGGTCTTCCTCCCAGTAAAACCAATCCTGAACGATGTTATCAAGAGGAATGCGGCGGCGGCGGTATTCCCTGACTACAGACAGCAGATCTTCCTGAGTGCGGTAGCGTTCTCGGCACTGCCATAAACCCAGGGCCCACTTCGGCATCATCGGAACCTTGCCTGTGATTTCGCGATAACCTCGTACGACCTGATCCAGATTGTCGCCTCGAATAAAGTAATAATCGATCTGGTCGCCCACCTCAGAGTATAGGGAGAGAGCTTTCGGATCCTGACTCGGATCAGGCGGCAGTGCGCTCAAGCCAATGAAACCGCCCTCAGGAATCCATTCGATTTTTACAGGATAACGCTTCCCGCGTTCCATCGGGATCTGAAAGTTGTGCGTCCAAGGCAACCAGTTCTGGCGCCAGGCATCCACAACCAGTTCTCCATTCAACCACATCCTGGTATAACCCGAACTGAAGAGTTGCAGCTTGTGAATTCCCGATTCCCGACACTCGATTTTTCCAGTCCATCGGATGCTGCCTCGATTCTGATTGAATTTATCGGGGTATGGGTCGTTGACATCGATGAAACGATGCTCAATCCGCGACTCTGTCTTCGAAGTGACAGGTAACTGGAAGTCGCTACTGTTGAAGTATTCGGCTGTCAGTCCGCCAGGATTGCCGAAATTGTCGATGAGCGCAAGGGTGGTGATCGGTTGGTATTCGCGAACATCTCCAAATTTCGTCAGCGAGTTGTTGTCCCATAGAATCCCGTAATTTTTATTGGAGACAAGGAATGGATTGCTGGCGACAATGTTGTGTTGCGAGAGCCGGATATCATGCCCTTTGTAGTTCATAACATTGTTTTGGTGTTGACCTAGGCCATAAAAGGCTTCTTCGGATGGAGATTCGAACAATTGCCGAACGTGATATGTCCCTTCGTCCATGACTTTAGTCTCGGTAATCAATTTCCCACCGTCGGACTTTTCCTCAAGAAGCAGTTTGCCCTCTGAATCAAAGAAGGCAAGCGCACCTGTAATGGAATCGACGCGGACGGTCAGCTTAGCTGTAGTAATAATGATTTCATTGCCCTCTTCCCTTACCGTCCAGGAGACCGGCTCCCATCGGGTTTTGTTAACGATGAGGCTGGGCCTCGACGAGAATTCCTCACCCGGTGCTGCAATTATGTGGATGATATCGTCGGAGCAAACCTGTAGTTTCATCAGCTTTGGATCGGTATTGTTCGACTTCTGAAGATGTAAAATTATGGCATCACCATGCTTCTCAAAAGAAGAGCCGACACATCCGGAAAAGACTAATGTGAGGTTAAGGATCCAAAGAACCCGTATCTTGGATAACATGTTTATTCCCCCAAACCGGAATGGAGCAATTATTGGCTGAACCGCTAATGCTGATTGGGACGAATCGCAAGTAAATCGAATCGCCCTTTGCAATCCTTGATTCTGATTCTAGAACGGATAGCTTATGACAACCGGACCATTATAGAAATGGATATTTTGTATCTATATCGATTTTAGATCGTTGTAAAGTGTGAAGGGTCTTATAAGGGACAGCACTTGTGTTGGAAGTAAAAAATGAAACTTCTTACTTTGTGAAGTTCCGTCATGAGTGCAGGCTAATCCATTGAGAGATCTCCGGACAGAGCCGGGGAGACAGCGAAAGTTCTACAGATCAGGGAGTCTACAGGGAATGATCTCGCCTGTGTTTGACCTACAACGTCAGGTTTTTATCGTCGTTTAGAAGTCCTGCACTATACCGGATCAGTTCCCCCTGATGTTTACACCGATTACTTCTCCCGAAACTATCAGTTCTACACGGCGGTTCTTCTGCCTTCCTTCGCTGCTGTCATTCGATGCCACGGGCACGGAATAATTTTTACCGACAGAGGAGATAGACGAAGCCGGGATGCCCATGGAAATTAGATATTCCCGCACGGCATCAGCCCTTCGCTGAGACAGCCCCTGATTGAGTTCCAGGCTCCCGACATTATCGGTATGGCCTTCCGATTCGATTCGTAGTTCCGGATAGTTCAAGAGAATTCCTGAAATTCTGGCCAGTTTTTCGCGTGCCTCCTGACGGAGTGTGTATCTTCCGGTGTCAAAAAGAACATCCGACATATTGACCACTAAACCTCTTTCAGTATCCCGTGTTTCCAGAACCATACTGAATTGCTTGAGCAGTTTGGCCCTAAGTTGCGCCTTTTCTTCCTCGGCCATTTGCCGCTGTAATTCAGCCTCCCTGGCTGCTCGTTCCGATTCTTTGGCGGCTTTTCTGGCCTCCAATTCCACCGCCAGCGCGCGCTGTCTTTCAGCTTCCACTGCCGCACGCAGTCTGGCCTCTTCAGCCGCTTTTCGTCTGGCCTTTTCCTGTTCCAGAAGGGCTTTGGTCCTCTCTTCATTCGCCAGCCTTTCCTCATCTTGCCGCTGTACTGCCAGAGCCCGCGCATCTTCAGAGAATTGTATAGTTCGCCGTGCTGTAGAAATGATGTAATCCTTGTTGCCTTTACGGTCCAGTGCGTTCTCGGCGATCTTCAGACTGTCTTCGGCCTTGGAAAAAACCTCTTCTGCATACTCTTGGGCGCCATTTGATCGAGCAATGCTTACAGCATTTCGAGCCTGATACATTTCGAGCGGTGCTTTCTTCAGATCAGAGTGAGAGCGAGAGGATTTACAAGCTTCTGGTAGCGGCCCCTTTCCATCAGGGAGTAAGACGCTACCTTGTAAATTCTGGCAATGGTGTCGTTTCTTTTCTGGATTTCGAGAACAACCAGTTCGCTGGGAATCCGAACTGCAAAGTAGGGTTCAGCTGTCAGGATCAGTGAAAAGACTTCCATCTGAGTGCTTACTTTCAATTTGCCTTTCCCGCTCTTATTTATCAGCACTTCACCTAAATTTTCGGTGCGCCCTTCGGTAGATACGGACCACAGTACGTAAGTTAGAAATTCGGCTCCGAACCTTGTGGGCTCTGCAAGATTTTCAAACTTCGCGTCAACCTGGGAATAGCCTTTCTTGGCTTGAATTTTCGCCTCACCGCCGGCCGCGGGCATAAGGTCCGTTCCTTTGAAATCGATTTTGGTTGAGCCGCCTCCGACTCGATACCCAAATGCCAGGGTGGATTTGGTGATCCCGGTCGGATCCTGCGCAATATTCTGACTATTTTGCTGTGCTTGGATAGCAACAGACAACACCAGCATAGCCAAAGCCAAAAATAAAATGCATCTTTTGTACGACTGTATCATTTGTTTCTCCAATTTACGCAAAACCGTAGTCTATAAATTAAAGCATTCTAGAAATAATCATCGGCTGTACGAGCAATCCAGTTTACAAATGAAAGCGCTTGGCAACGCCCATAGAAATAATGTGGATGCTAAAACCGAGAGGGATGGAGGGCTATTTCCACCAGGAGCCGGCGAAAATAGCGGTAGTGTTGGAAGGGATGGTTCATTCGCGGGCGGTCGTCTAAACAGGGGAGATAATGCCCATCCCGCAGAAGACCGGGTACGGTTTCCTTTACAGCACGGCGTATGGCGGCTTCATCCTGTTCCAAGGAAGTAGTGTCAATACCCCCTATAAGGGCGATATCCGTTCCATAGGTCCGGCGCAGTTGGGAATAACTCATTCCGGCGTCACGGATGTTGCTGATCCAGAAACCGTTAATCCCCGCTTCAATCAAATCGGGCAGCAGGGCGGACAGGTTACCCCCGGTTGTACAGAGAATGCGCAACGGAACTCTATGCCGTGCAAGCAGGCTTAACACCTTTCGATATCCGGGCATCACGAAATGCCGGAACATAGCCGGTGAGACGACCGGTCCGTGATTGGAAGCAATCGGTTCATAAAATGTAGCATAGTCTATGGCCACCTCGGCCAACAGCCTGTCGAGTAGAAGGCAGTAAAAATCGGTCGTTCGCTCCACCAGCGCTTCTATCCTCGACGGATCTTCCTTGAGCGCATACATGGCCGAAGCGAAGGAATCCCAGTCGTGCACTCCCATCATCTGCAGAAATCCTCCGCCCCAGGCATCCGCATAACCGACCTTCCCATCCTGTGTCGCTTCGCGGCACTTCCGTTTGAAATCCGCTTCAAAACGACCTGGATGTTCGGGATCGTAGTGACGATTAAACGCGGCCGGATCACCCAACAGGTCGGGCGCCCCCCTGAAATAGGGAAAGCTGCGCAACATAAGCCCGGCAGAATGATGAATCACCAGTCCGAAAAACTCTGCTACAGAATGGTTCGCCGGGAACCCTTCCCGGCGCCAGCGGTCCAGAGTATCCTCTGCGGGTTCCAGATCGAAATATGGAAATCGATCTGCGCTTTTCCCC